>DAOUJB010000432.1:0-11841 GCA_034423155.1 Anaerolineae bacterium
TAGCCGCTCTCTGGCTCTTGATAATTAGCCATTAAGCCGATCTCGTCCATGTGCGCCGCGATCAGCGTTTTTACGCCGCCACTGCCCACGCGGCAGATCAAATTGCCCAAGCCGTCTATCCAGATTTCGTCCGCCAGCCCGCGCACCTCGTCATGGATCAGCCCGCGGATGCGATGCTCATAGCCAGGCGGTCCCCAGCATTCGACCAGTTTCTTCGTCAATGCGCACAAGTCCTCACGGTCTGTTGCCTGCGGTGAAGCTGTGATTTTTTCCTTTTGCTTTCTTGCGTCGCGCATTTGTATATGCATAGCCCATAGATCGACGCCTGCTAGTTCTGCAAGCCGCGCGTCTGCATCCGGCATCAAGCCCCAGAATCCCCGACTGGGATGCGATACGATGCCCGCGCTTTTCAGGGCGGTGCGGAAAGTTAGCAGCTTGATATGCTCGGAGCGCTTGTACCTGTCGCCGAGAATGTCTTTGACTTGTTGATCAAATTGGCGGGTCGAAATGGGCTCGCCAGCCTCGCGCAATATGCGGACGATGAGCTGCATGAGTGGGTTAGTCGTTGGAACGGGCATGGCTTTCCTCTCATATCAATGCAATGGGGCTGGCTTCTGGGGCGATTGCCGCGCAGCTTGCCCGCTTCTCCAAGCGCATGGGCAAACCATCGCGCGGGTACATGGTAATCAGCGCCGCGGGCTTGATTTCTGCGCCGGGCAGCAGCCGAAGCTGATAGCGCTGGGCGATCGCCGCCAGCAGCAAGTTGGCTTCCATGCTGGCAAAGCTGTTGCCAATGCAAATGCGCGGACCGGCGGCGAAAGGCAAATAGGCATATTTGTGCCGATTTTCGATCTCCGGGTCCGCCCAGCGTTCGGGCAAGAAGTCATTGGGCTGCTTCCAGTGCTCGGGATGTCGATGCAGCAGATAGATCATGATTTGCGCTGTGGTGCCGCGCGGCATGGGATAACCGCAGACTTCCGTGTCTTCGCTGGCGGTGCGGCTGACCGACCAAACTGCCGGCATGAGGCGCAGGGCTTCTTTGATGACCATATCGGTATAAGGCAGGCTGCGCAGGTCTTCCAGCTTGGGCGCGCGTCCAGCCAGCACAGAATCCAGCTCGGCGTGCAATTTGGCTTCGACTTCTCTGTGCTGTGCCAGCAGCCACCAAGCCCAATTGAGCGTATTGGCGGTGGTTTCGTGCCCGGCCAAGAAGAGCGTAACCGCTTCGTCGCGGGCTTGCAGGTCGGTCATGCGCTCGCCATCGGCATCTTCTGCCAGCAGCAGCATAGACAGCAGGTCGCCGCGGTCTTCACCGGTTTTTCGTCGATCGTTGATGAAGCCATAGACGATCTTGTCGAGAGATTCGTTGGCGCGCCACGAACGCAGGCGCAGCGGCGTGGGAATCCAGTGCGGCAGGATGCTGGCGGTGTTGTTGGCTTTTTGCACGACCGAGACGGCGCTTTTGACTTGGCTGACGGTGCCCGAGGCATCGGCATCAAAGAGCGTGCGCGCCACGATGTTCAGCGTCAGTTCCATCATCTCATCGTCGACATCGACAACCGCGCCATCATGCCAGCCTTCCAGGCGTTTCAAGGTATAGTCGACCATGGTATCGGCGTAGGCATGGACGCGCATGGCATGAAAAGCCGGCGCCACCAAGCGCCGCTGCCGCTTCCAGAATTCGCCATTGCTGGTGACAAGCCCCTCACCCATGAAACGGGCCAGCCCCGATGTCCGGCTGGTGTAGGCAGGTCCTTTGATGAAGATCTTCGCTTGACGCACAAAAAGCTCATACGCCATGTCTGGGTTGGCTATCGAATAATTGTGCGTGTCGCCGATCATGTAATGCCAGACATCGCCATACCTGTCCATCCAGCGGGTGACATAACCCAAAGGGTCTTTGAAGAACTTTCGATAGAACAGATAATTCTGCCATTTGCCTGCGCCCATCTCGGTGGGGCCTGGCGGAAAGTTTGGCTGCATGCGGGAATCCTATAATCCACAGCTTTTCAAGCGCATTATACATGAAGTCGACAGGATTTTTGGCGCGGGTTGAAAATTGAGCCCCCACCCCAAACCCCTCCCCCAGCCCCGTCGGCGGGACCGACGGAGTTGCGGGCGAGTCACCGCCTCGCCCCTGCACTGTCAGGAGGAGCGAGAGGGTCATTTGCCATCCGCGCGCGCATTCGGCATAATCCCGCCAGCGATTCACCCAGCGACAGGCGCGCACATGTATACGATCGGATTGGACTTTGGAACGCTTTCTGGACGAGCCGTATTGGTCGATGCGCGCGATGGCAGCGAGATCGCCGAGTCGGTTTTCGACTATCCGCATGGCGTCATGGACAGCCAGCTACCCTCGGGCGTGAAGCTGCCGCCGGATTGGGCGCTGCAGCATCCGCAAGATTATATCGATGTCTTCGCGCATGCCGTGCCAGCCGTGCTGCGACAAAGCGGGGTTGACGCGGCGGATGTCATGGGCATCGCCATCGATTTCACCGCCAGCACGCCCATGCCCACCACCAGCGATGGCAGGCCTCTCTGCACCTTGCCCGAGCTGATCGACGAGCCGCATGCTTATATCAAGCTGTGGAAGCATCATGCCGCCCAGCGCCAAGCCGACCAAATCAACGAAACCGCCCGCCAGATGGGCGAAAGCTGGCTGCCTCGTTATGGTGGCAAGATCTCGTCCGAGTGGTTCTTCAGCAAGCTGCTGCAGATCTTGCAAGAGCGCCCGGATATCTATGCCAAAATCGACCGCTTTGTCGAAGCCGCCGATTGGGTCATCTGGCAGCTGACCGGCGCAGAAACGCGCAACACCTGCACAGCCGGCTACAAAGCGATGGTGCAAGATGGCGACTTCCCCAGCCGCGCCTATTTCAAAGCGCTCGATCCGGCTTTTGAGCATGTGGTCGACGAAAAAGTCGGCCACGAATTCGCCGAGCTGGGCGAAAAAGCTGGCGAATTGACCCCGCAGATGGCGGCGCTGACAGGCTTGCGAGCCGGCATTGCCGTGGCTGTCGCCAATGTAGACGCCCATGTTACCGCGCCGGCTGTTAAGGCGACCGACCCAGGCATCATGGTCATGGTCATGGGCACATCCTGCTGCCACATCCTGTCTGGCACGCAGCTGGGCGTGGTCGATGGCATGTGCGGCGTGGTCAAAGGCGGCATCATTCCCGGCTTATATGGCTACGAAGCGGGTCAGAGCGCGGTCGGCGATATCTTCGCCTGGTTTGTGGATCATGCGGTACCGCCGGTTTATCACCGTGCGGCCGCAGATGCCAAGCTCGATTTGCACAGCTACCTGGAGCGGGAAGCGGCGCGGCAAGCTGTTGGTCAGCATGGCTTAATCGCGCTGGACTGGTGGAATGGCAACCGCAGCACGCTGGTCGATGTCGACCTGACGGGCTTGCTGCTGGGCATGAACCTGGCGACGCGCCCACCCGATATCTATCGCGCGTTGATCGAAGCAACCGCCTATGGCACTCGCGAGATCATCGACGCTTTTGACGCGCAGGGCATCCCGGTCAACGAGCTCGTCGCCGCAGGCGGCTTGCCGGAGAAGAATGCTCTGCTCTGCCAGATCTTCGCCGATGTGACGGGCCGCCCGCTGAAGTTGGCCGGTTCTGCGCAAGCGCCGGCGCTGGGCGCAGCCATGCACGCTGCTGTTGCCGCCGGCATCTATCCCGATATTCACGCCGCTGCCGAGAAAATGGGCAAGCTCAAAGACCAGATCGTGACGCCCATCGCTGAAAACCAGCGCCAATATGACAAGCTCTTCGCCGAATACAAGACGCTCTATGATTATTTCGGGCGCGGCGCAAACGATGTGATGAAGCGCCTGAAAGCGATCAAACACGCTGCGTTGCGTTAGGGGCAGGGCTAGTAAAAATGTACAAAGTCGCCGCCCTCGGCAGGCCACGAACGGGCATTCGGAATCCCACAGACGGGCTTGTCGAGACGACTCCGCGTACGAATCCCGCCGCTTTGTAAGAACTAACCAAAACAATCGCAGCAAATTGGGGTACTATTGTTCTTACAGGCTGCTTGCGGGCAGCCATAAACTAGGCGCAGGTCGCGTCTTACAGCGATTGCGAGCGAATTGGGGGGCTGATTGTGAACAAACGCAAGTTCGTCTACCGACTGATTTCCATTTTCATTGGCTTGAGCATTCTCTACAGCTTCGGCTTTGGCACAATCGCACAAGACGATCCGCCCGCCGAAGAAGCGACCGCGGTCGAGACGGTTGAAGTGACCGCCGCCGATGCCTTTGCCAAGGCGGAAGAAGTCCAACACAACCTCGACCATGTCTGGATTTTGCTGGCGGGTTTCCTGGTCTTCTTCATGCAGGCCGGCTTTGCCATGCTCGAAGGCGGCATGATCCGCGAGACAGGCGTGGTCAACTCGCTCGCGGAAAACTTCATGGATGCCTGCGTAACCGCCATCGTCTTCTTCATCGTCGGCTATGGCATCGCCTTTGGCAGCGCGGAGGGCAGCGGCTTCTTCCCGCAGATTGAGCTGTTCCTGGGCGGTGCGACAGGGGCGGGCGAGGGCGATGGCCCACTGTTCGTCAACTTCTTCTTCCAGTTTGCATTTGCTGGCGCGGCTGCGACCATCGCCACGGGTGCCATGGCGGAGCGTACTGAGTTCGTCGGCAAGCTCATTTACAGCGCCATCCTCGGCGCGATTATCTACCCCGTCGTTGTATTCTGGACCTGGGGCGAAGGCTGGCTTTACCAGCAAGGCTTCCTGGACTTCGCTGGTTCCACAATTGTGCACATGACGGGCGGCATCGTCGCGCTGATGGGCGCTTGGATTCTTGGTCCACGTTCGGGGCGTGTGTTCGGTCGCCCGCCAGCCGCTTCCAATCTGGCGCTGGCGTCGCTGGGCACATTCATCCTCTGGGTAGGCTGGTATGGCTTCAATGTCGGCTCGACCCTGGGCGCGGGCGATGTCAATCAGTTGGGGCTGGTCGCCGTTAATACCACTCTGGCGGCGACGGCTGGCGCTCTGGGCGCGATGTTCCACACTTACTTCATCACCAAGAACTGGAATGTCAGCTTCATACTCAACGGCTCGCTTGCGGGCTTGGTCGGCATAACGGCTGGTTGCGCCTTCGTAACGCCAGTCAGCGCCATCGTCATCGGCGCGCTATCCGGCATCGTGCTGGTGATTTCCATTGGCGTGGTCGAATCGATGAAGATTGACGACGCTGTCGGCGCATTTTCGGTGCATGGCGCTTGCGGCGCGTTTGGCACTTTGATGATCGGCATCGTCGGCTCGGAGGCTTTGGGCGCGCCCAGCCTCTTCGATGGCGGCTCGCTGGATCAGCTGGGAGCGCAGGTCGTTGGCGTGGTCGGCGTAGCGGTCTGGGTCGGTGTTACCAGCTTCATCATGTTCCGCGTGTTGGACGCCGTAGACATCCTGCATGTCGCTCCCGAAGCCGACCGCATCGGCATCGACGCCTACGAACACCACGCATCGGTGTGGCCCAATGTGCTGCCCCTGCGCGAAGAGGGCGACGAGGGCTAGGGAACGCTTTGCAAGAGGTCACTTGTAGGGGCGAGTCGCTGACTCGCCCTATTGATTCCCGCTCCCTCTACAACTCCGCGCTATCCAGCCAGATGGTCACGGGACCGTCATTGTTTATTTCCACCTGCATGTGCGCGCCAAACACGCCGTGCTGCACATCCGCGACGCCCGCCTGCGCCAGGCAATCAGCAAAGTGGCGCACCAGCGGCTCAGCCAGTTCGGGTTGCGCGGCAGCAATATAACTAGGTCGGCGGCCTTTGCGGGCATCGGCATACAGCGTAAACTGCGAAACTACCAGCGCGCCGCCCGCCACATCCAGCAGCGACAAATTCATTTTGCCGGCCGCATCGCCGAAGACGCGCAGGTTGGCTGTCTTCTGCGCCAGTCGCTGGGCGGTCTCTTCTGTGTCGCCTTGCGTGACGCCCACCAGCGCCACCAGCCCGTCCCTGATCTCGCCGCTGATTTCGCCATCGACAGCCACGGAGGCCGAAGTCACCCGCTGCAATAGAACGCGCATCGTCTGTACCCCGCTTTTGATCGCCTTCACATTTTCGTCAGTAGGGGCGATACTTGTCTCGCCCAAATAGACTAGGTGCTATCAAGAATGGGCGATACAAGTATCGCCCCTACAGTACGAGTTGTAGTGTGAGTTATGCGAAAAAGGCGATTTCACTTGCCTCGGCGCTGGCAAATCTGTTCACGCCATTAACGATTTCTTGAATTGAGAATCTGCATCACGCGCAGCAGGAAGGCATTGCAGCAGGTATCGACATGGTAGCGCAGGTCCATCTGCTCGGTCGCGCGGTCATATACGCCGCTGATGGTGAACTTGGGCGCGCTGCCGTGTTCACCACAAGTGACAGCCGCAAACTTGCGCCGCAGCGAATCGCCTGTCGAACGCCGCGTGCCAGCAAACATCAGCTCCAGCTCGGTCGAATCCAGAAAGGCATCGGGCAGCTCGTCGCCCGCGGCGCGCAGGTCGAATTCGATTTGCAACATGTTTAGTCGATCATCTTTTGCCGGCGCTGCACAAGCTGAATGGTGAAGCCCCAGGGGTCGCGCAGAAAAGCCAGTCGGTCGCCATTGGCTCGGTCGTTGATGTCGCCATCCAGCGTCGCGCCAGCCGCCACCAGTTCTTCGCGTTTCGCCTCGATGTCATCGGCAGCGAAAGCCAGATGGAAAGTTACCGGATGGTGCTGGGCATAGTCGATCACGCTGCCATCCGCATCGCTGTAGACCTCGATCAGGCTCTTGCCGGCGCTGTCGGCCAGGAAGTGTATGTAGGGCGGCTCGTCAACAGCGCGCACGATCTGCATGTCGAGGCTGTCGACATACCACTTTGCCAGCGCCCGCACATCGGGCACATTAAAGGCTATATGTTCCATTCGCATGCTTGTCTCGCTTTCGGTCAGGTTGTCGCGTCTCTTAATCCAATTCAAAGCGTTCGCCGTCGATTTCGAGCAGGTCGTCTTCGAATTCGTCGTCGATCTGCTGGCTGCGCAGCCAACTGACGCCCATCATACCCAGGAAGGCAACGGCGATGCCCAGGAAGATGATCTCATCGTAGGGTCCCAGCGCGCCATGCGCCAATATCGGGGGCATCTGCACATCCACATCATTGGGCGAACGCCGCAAATTATACGCGCAAAGCACGCCTTCTGCACGGGGCGACCTGGATGCGTGTCTTGTTAACCCCTCCCCGTCAGGACGGAGAGGGTAGCCACAGCCTGCCTCCCCCTGACTTGTCGAGGGACCGAGGCGCTCAGCCTTGCAAGGCGCTTGCCTCTGTGTCTGCCGCGCCCTGTGTGGTTTAATCAGCGCGCAACCCCGTGCAGACAGAGTCCCTGCCCGATGCAGATTCTCCGCGTAAGCCAGCTGCAGAAATATTACGGCGCAAAGCTCATCCTCGACGAGGTGAAGCTCGGCTTGAATCGCGGCGACCGGGCGGCGCTGGTTGGCGAAAATGGCGTGGGCAAGTCGACCCTGGCGCGGCTCATCTTGCAGGAAGAAGAGGCGGAGCGCGGCGATATCTGGCTGATGCCCGGCGCGCAGGTCGCTTATCTGCCACAAGAAGTCCAGATCTCCGCCCAGCTCAGCGTGGGCAGCTACATCGAAGCGCGCATCGGCGAGCTGCACAAAATGCGTGACCGCCTGCACGAGCTGGAAGAACAGATGGGGCAGGGCGGCGATTTGGATGCCTTGCTGGACGAATATGGGCGGCTGCAAGAGCGCTTCGAGGCGCGGGGCGGCTATACGCTGGAAAGCCGAATCGAGCAGATCTTCGTCGGGCTGGCGCTCGACCATATCCAGCCCGAGCGCAGCATGATGTCGCTCAGCGGCGGCGAACAGACGCGCGTGGGCTTGGCTGCGCTGCTGCTGCAAGCGCCCGATTTGCTGATCCTTGACGAGCCGACCAACCACCTGGACTTCGCTGGCTTGGCATGGCTGGAAGAGTACCTGCTGGGTTATCCGCACGCTTTGCTGATGATCACGCATGACCGGCGCTTCATCAACCGGCTGGCAACCTGCATATTGGATTTGTCGGCGGTAACGCGCAGCCTGACCACCTATCATGGCAACTACGATGATTATCTGGCGCAGCGGCAAGCGCAGTACGAAAGCCAGGTCGCTGCCTATCACGCGCAGGTCAACGAGATGAAGGCGCTGCGGACGCGCATCAAAAAAGAAACGCACGGGCATCGAAAAGCCAAACGCCCCGACGATGGCGACAAATGGATCAAATTCACCGCCCAGCAGCAGGTCGCGCGCACAATCGACAAAGCTGTGCGCAACGCCAAAACCCAGTTGCAGCAACTCGAGGCGAGCGCGCTGGAGAATCCGCGCCATGTCTGGCATATCGAATTCGACTTCGATCCCCTGCCGCTGACCAGCCAGGAACCGCTGCGCCTGGACGACCTGGCACTGCATTTTGGATCGCTGAAGCTCTTTTCAGGAGCGAACGCCGTGCTGCGCAAGGGAGAGCGCGTTGCCCTGGTCGCGCCCAATGGCGGCGGCAAAACCAGCCTGTTGCGCCTGATCACTGGCGAGCTGATGCCCAGCAACGGCGCTGTCACGATCATGCCCGGCGCGGCGCTCGGTTACCTCGATCAAACCGGCGAGTCCTTCGATGAAAACCACAATATCATCGACCTGCTGCACGAAATCGCCAGCGACACGCCCGACCGCCTCTTAACCCTGCTGCATCGAAGCGGGCTTTTCCGTGATGCGCATCTGGCCCGCAAATCAGTCGCAGAGCTGAGCCTGGGACAGCGGCGCAAACTCGGCCTGGCTTGCTTGATTCACAGCCGTGCCAATCTGCTGCTGCTGGATGAGCCGACCAACCACCTGGATCTGTTGAGTCTGGAAGCGCTGGAACGGGCGCTGTTGGCATTTCCCGGCGCGATCCTGGCCGCCACGCACGACCGCGCATTCATCGAAAAAGTCGCTACGACGATTTGGCGTCTGCACGATGGTCGCTTATTTGTCGAGCCGGTCTAGTCATCAACTGGGATTTTGAAAGCGGCTGATGCGGGCGGATCGTCTGCGGCCGGCTCGTCATCGCCCGAGCTGATATCAATCCGCAGCGATCGTTTGCCCAGCTGCGGCAACCTGCGGCGGCGCGCGGCTTTCCTGGCGGACGAACGAATGGTAACCGCGATTTCATGCTCGTCTGCATCGGCGGTAGAATCCGCGCGTATTTTGCCTTCCCCTGACCTGTCGGGGGGACTGAGGGGGGTGGCATTCTCCGACCCGGCAGCAGAATCCTCGCGTGTTTCGCCTTCGCCCGACCTGTCGGAGGGACTGAGGGAGGGTGCATCTTCCAGCCTGGCGCGCATGTGTCGCACCACCTGCTTGATATCGTCTTCGAAGATATCCCACCGCGAAGGCGCCAGCGACTCCAGCATCAATTCCAGCGCGTCCAGCATAGCCGCTTGCTGCGCGCCCGTGGCTGCCAGCGCGAAGATTTGCCAGGCGCGCAGCGGACGATATTGCGGATGCAATTGCAGTCCCGCCTTGGCGATTTCCAGCGCTTCTTGGTTTTCGTCCAGCTGATGCAGGGTCGCGGCGAGCTGCGCATACAAGCGCGGCAGATCTCTGGGCGGCAGGTTCTTGGATTTGGGCGGCGCAAGCAGCTCGCGATAATGGGGCAGGGCATTTTCGGGCACGCCGAATGCCAGCCAGCAATTCGCCAGCTCAAACTGGATGCGCGCATTTTCCGGATAGGTCGCATGCAACTGGCGGAAGTGCTCAATAGCGCCGCGCAATTTTCGCTGCTGCTTCAGGCGCAGTCCGCTGTCAATCAATTCGCTGATGACCGCCACTTGGCACATCCCTCTCACAAGTTATGAATCAGTATAACACGCGCTATTGCGGCAGCATCTGAAAAGCATGAGCGGGCACAGGCACGACAAATCCTTCATCCAGCCAGTTGCGCAGCCTCTCCACATCGACCGCTGTTCCCGCGAAACCAGTTGGGTTTTCTTGCGCGAGGCGCAGCAGCATCTCGTCATGCGTGTAATCGCTGCGAAAATCGTGAAAGATGCCGCGTCGGGCGGATGGCCAACACCAAGGTGCCAGGCGATAGCGCGTGGACTCGTCCAACCGCGGCGTCCGGTATACCAGGGGCGGCAGCTTGCGCGCGTTCACGATGACATCGGCATAACGCGATACCATCTTCTCCAGTGAAAAATTTGCGCGCAGATAGGCTTGCGTGGCGGTGGATGTGCGGCGGCGCGTGCGCAGCAACCGATTGGCAAGTTCGGCGGTGGCCTCGATATCGCCATAATCGACGCGACTGATATGCTCGTCGGGCAGCAGATCGCGATAAGTCGCCACCCGCGCGGCGATCACTGGCGTGCCACAGCCCAGCGACTCGAAGACTGTGTTGCCAAAAGTCTCTACGCAGCTGCCGATGCACAATGTCGCATCCGCCAGGCTGTAATATTCGGCGATTTGCGCTTCGTTAATCCAGTCATGAAAGATAAAGATGTCGTCCAGAGCGGCTTCGTGTATCGTCCCGCGCAGCTTAGCATAATAATCGCGGTTGGCCGGCGCGGTATCGGCATCCAGCCAGCGCGGCAGCAAAATGCGCAGGTCATGCCAGCCGCGCTCGTGCACCAGCTTGCGCGCGACTTGCACGACTTCGTAAATACCTTTTGCCTCTTCGGGGCGATGCGGGAATAACAGCGTGGGATGCCCGGCGATATGGCGCGGAATGATCTCGAAGATGGCCTGCGGCGGCGTGTATCGGAAGAAATCCCAATCGAAGCCGTTGTGAATGGCGTGCATGCGCTCGCCGACAGCCGGAGCAAATTGCGCAACCGCCGCGTGATAGCTATCGCGCGTATGTTCTGACGGCAGTATCCAGGCATCGCCTTGAAATAAGAAGGCGCATTGCAGGGTCTCTGGGTAAATGATGCTGCGCAGCGAAATCACGGTCGGTTTGTGTTGATAAACATAGGGGAAGATCAGACCGCCATCATGGCTGTAATGCACATCGGCGTTTTCGATTGCCTCGCCCACATGGCGCATGGCATTGGCAATATGGTAGAGCGGCGTGAAGTAGGGCTCGGGATACGGCTGTTTGAAACGTAGAATGGGCAGAATCTCGACATTTTCGTGCCAGCGGAAGGGCGTCTGCGAACCCTCCCGGCGCGTCGACAAGATCGTTAGCTTGTGCCCCAGCTCGCCCAGATGCAGCGCAACTTTTTTCAACTGTGCCTGTCCGCCACCCATGACAAATTCGGGGAAGAGCGGCGTCATGGAAAAGACGGCGATACGCTTGCTTTGCGGCATGGCGGTTGCTCGCGCGGCTAGTCGCAGATCAATGTGCCCACGCTGGTATCGCCCTGCAGCGCCTTGACCAGGTCGGCGGGATTCCAGAAATTCAGCACGATGATAGGCATATTGTTTTCCTGGCAGAGCGTGAACGCGGTGGTGTCCATCACGCGCAGCTGCCTGTCCAGCACATCCTGATGACGAAGGCGCGCGTAGCGTTGCGCATCAGGCTCTTGCAAGGGGTCGGCAGCATAGACGCCATCGACCTTGGTGGCTTTGACGATGACATCGGCGTGGATCTCGCTGGCACGCAAGGCTGCCGCCGAGTCGGTGGTGAAGTAGGGGCTGCCGATGCCGCCGCTGAGGATGACGACGCGCCCTTTTTCCAGATGGCGGATGGCGCGCAGGCGGATGTAAGGCTCGGCCACGCTGTTCATTTCGACGGCGGTTTGCACGCGCGTGACGATGCCCAGGCGCTCGATGGCATCTTGCAGCGCCAAGCCATTCATCACCGTGGCGATCATGCCC
>DAOUJB010000433.1:0-5243 GCA_034423155.1 Anaerolineae bacterium
AATATGGTGAAGATCATGATCGATTCTATGAGGCTGATCTGCACCAGGCTCAAGCCGCGCGCCAGCAACAGCAGCGCAACGGCATGCACATAGAGATGAAAGCGCTGGGCAAAGCTGATGAAGATGACTTTGTTGATGTTGCCGGAAGTCATGGCGTCCCATCCGCCCATATACAGATTCGTCGTAGGGGCGAGTTGGCGGCTCGCCCGTTAAATGTACCTGTCAACTTCTGTTCTTAACGCCCCCAAACGCACAGTCTCCATTTCGCAGTGCATGCCAATCGCGCGAGATCGGGATTTTGACGGGCGAGTCACCGCCTCGCCCCTACACGCCACCTATGCTAATATCGTTTCTGCTTAGCCAATAGTGAAAGAGTCAAATATGCGCAAAAACCGAGTGCGCGAGATCTGGGCGGCGGGCAAGCCAGCGCTGAATGGCTGGCTGCATATCCCCAGCGCCTGGTCGGCCGAGATCATGGCGAATCAGGATTGGGACAGCCTGGTCATCGACATGCAGCACGGCATGATGGGCATGGAAACCGCCATCGTCATGCTGCAGGCGATTTCTACCACCGACACAGTCCCCATGGCGCGAGTCAACTGGAACACGCCCGGCGATATCATGCGTCTGCTGGATGCCGGCGCTTATGGCATCGTCTGCCCGATGATCGAAACGCGGCAAGAGTGCGAGGACTTCGTGGGCGCGTGCCGCTTTCCGCCGCTGGGTTATCGCAGTTTGGGTCCCACGCGCGCTCGCGTCTATGCTGGCGCAGATTATGCCGAGCACGCCAATGACACGGTGCTCGCATTCGCCATGATCGAGACGCAGCTGGGCTTTGACAATCGCGACGAGATCATGGCTGTGCCGGGCTTGGACGCGGTTTTTGTGGGCATCGGCGACCTGCGCTTGAGCATGACGGGTCGGGCTGGCTTTGACCGGGACTCGGTGGTCGAGGCGGCGCTGGACGACATTTTGGAATCGGCGCGGCGGCATGATGTCAAAGCCGGCATCTTCTGCGCCAGCACCGACCAGGCCATCGAGATGATCGAGCGCGGCTATGATTTCATCACAGTGATGACGGAGACGGCGATACTGTCCAGCGCGGCAGAGGGCATCATCGGGGCGGTGCGCGGGGTTGTAGATTAGGGTTTAATCACCCAGGCAGATTTCCAGGTCGCGGGCGCTGCGCAGCCAGGTATGATCCAGCGGCACATTCTTGCGCACACCGACCACATCTTCCAGCGGCACGGCGCGCACGAAATCGCCATGGATGCCGACCATGATATTGCTTTTGCCTTCGGCGATGAAGTTGGCGGCCGCCGAACCCAGCCGCGTCGCCAGCAAGCGGTCTTTGGGCGATGGCACGCCGCCGCGCTGCACATGCCCGAGTATGGTGACGCGCGATTCCAGCCCGGTGCGCTTTTCCAGTTCGCGCGTTAGCAGCAGGGTGTTGCCGCTGCGTTCTTTTTCGATCTCAGCCAACTCGCTACGGATTGACGCGCGCAGGCGTCTGGCGGCTTTGCTGGCGCTTTTGTCGCCTTGGCAACGCGCGATTTCTGCATTGGCTTCGGCCAGGCGGACGCGAGCGTCGTGCAGCTTTGCCCCGATCCGCTGCGTCATCGCGCCTTCGGACACGGCGACGATGCTGAAGCGTTTGCCGCCTCGGCTGCGCTCGCGGATAGAATCGGCGATCGCCTCGATATTGAACGGAATCTCGGGGATCAAGATGACATCCGCGCCGCCAGCCAACCCCGCGCCCAGCGCCAGCCAGCCGGTGTTGTGTCCCATGATCTCGCAGACGATGATGCGATGATGGCTGTGCGCTGTGGAATGCAGGCGGTCGATGGCGTCTGTGGCGATGTTCAGCGCGGTATCAAAGCCGAAGGTCACATCGGTGCCGCTGACATCATTGTCGATCGTCTTGGGCAGGCAGACCACATTGATGCCGAGTTGCGATAGGCGGTGGGCATTTTTGGCTGTGCCGCCGCCGCCCAGACAAACCAATGCGTCCAAGTGATGACGCTCATAGACCTCAACCATGACATCCGTCATATTGCGCGTCTTGCCGCCGATCGGCATTTTGTGCGGCTTGTCGCGGCTGGTGCCCAAGATCGTGCCGCCCAGCGTGAGGATGCCGCTGAGATCTTCCAAGCCCAGCCATAGATTGCGATTTTGCATCAAGCCACGAAAGCCATCGCGAAAACCGATCAGGCGCATGCCATGCTTGTCAATCGCCACTTTGCCCACGGCGCGGATGGCGGCATTCAGGCCGGGGCTGTCTCCGCCGGCCGTGAGGATGCCAATCGTCTTTGCGCTCATGTCGAGAGCCTCAATAACAAGGCAGCATGATGCCTACATAATTTGAACACAGCCGCGCGCAAAAGGCAAATTGGACGGCGGGCGAGGGCGCTTTTGGCTGGATGATCTGTGTTATGATTCGTCCACAGGTAGCATCAAAAGGAGGCAATTATGCCCATTCTGGAACGGCTGATTGATGCCGACACATTCTTGCGCATGGCCAATCTGCCTGAATATCGGGAAACCGAATACGAGTTGATCGATGGAGAGATGGTCGAGATGCCGCCACCAGGATTCGTGCACGGGGAGTATGCAGGGAAGTTATTCCATTATCTATGGCAATACGCCAGAAAGCACGGGTTGGGCAGGGCGAGTGTCGAGGCGGGATTCCGCTCTGTGCGCGACCCGTATATCGTTCTGCGCCCCGATGTCGCCTTCCTGAGTCATGCTCGCGCTCAGCTAATCCGCGGACGGGGCTTATCGCCAGTCATGCCAGATTTGGCGGTGGAGGTCGCTTCGCCCAGCAACAGCGCATCCAATCTGCGGGAGAAAGCCGAGCTATACCTGCGCAATGGGACGCGGCTGGTGTGGCTGGTCTTCCCCGATGACGAGCGCGTCGAAGTGCACAGCAACAGCGGCGAGCGCCAGTCCTTGGGTGCGGACGATAGCCTGGGCGGCGGTGATGTGCTGCCCGGCTTCGAGCTGGGGCTGCGGCGGCTGTTTTCGCTGTAATGCAGCGTGAATTGGAGAGAAAGGACATGACGATGCCCGTGCTGGAACGACGAATTGATGCCGATACATTCTTGCGCATGACCGATTTGCCTGCGTATCGGGAATCCGAATACGAGTTGATCGATGGAGAGATGGTGAAAATGCCGCCACCAGGATTCGTGCACGGGGAGTTTGCTGTTGAGCTGAGCCATTACATTCGCGCCTATGCCAAAGCTCGTGGGCTGGGCAGAACGACTGTGGAGTCGGGATTTCGTTCGGAGTTCGATCCAGGACTGGTGCTGCGCCCTGATGTCGCATTCCTGACTCATGCCCGCGCTCAGCTAATCCGCGGACGGGGCTTGTCGCCGGTCATGCCCGACTTGGCAGTGGAGATCGCATCGCCAAGCGATACCCGCACGGCAATGCGGGAGAAAGCCGAGCTATACCTGCGCAATGGGACGCGGCTGGTGTGGCTGGTCTTCCCCGATGAAGAGCGGGTCGAAGTGCACAGCAACAGCGGCGAGCGCCAGTCCTTGGGCGCGGACGATAGCCTGAGCGGCGGCGATGTGCTGCCCGGCTTCGAGCTGGAGCTGCAGCAGCTGTTTAGCTTGTGAGCGGGTCTGTGCCCACCGAAGCGCGCCTGCAAAAGCTGCAACGCGCGGCCAGCCAACGCCAGCCGGGTTTGACGATCATTCTTCAAGATGTATTCGACCCGCACAACCTCGGCGCGATCGCCCGCAGTTGCGATGCCTTCGGTGTCCAGCAGTTGCATGTCATCTTCGAGAACAGCGCACCGTTCGATCCCAAGACAATCGGCAAGAACAGCTCGACCGCCACCAACAAATGGCTGCAATACCACAGTCATTTCGACAGCGAAATAGCCTTGCGCTCGTTGAAAAACGACGGCTGGCAAGTGGTCGCGACTGTGCTGGACGATGCGGCTGAGTCGCTATTTGCGGTGGATTTTTGTCAGCCTCGCCTGGCGCTGCTGTTGGGCAACGAGCGCGATGGACTTTCGCAGCGCGCGCTGGAACTCGCCGACCGGCGCGTCACCATCCCCATGCGCGGCATTGCGCAGAGCTTGAATGTTTCGGTTACGGCGGCGCTATGCTTGTACGAGATCACACGCCAGCGGCAGACCCGGTGTCCAGAGCGCCTGCAAAACACAGCCGCGCAGACCCAGCAGGTTCTGGAATACTTCCTGGAGATGCACGCGCATTTGGGGCGGCGCAACAAGCAACAGCGCAAACTGCGCGCCAAGCAGCGAGCCTCGCAAACGGAACGCTAGGTCCAATAAAAAATGATGCGTCCGTTTTGCCGCGCGTCTGGCCGGCCCGATTTGACCGCGTCCATCGCATGCAGGCTGAGCGCGCGCATCTGCTGGCGCGTGCACCACATGCGTACCACCATGGGGTCGCCTTCTTCGCCAGCATAGGGATTGAAGAAGTCGGCAACGCTGTCTTCGTCATCCACATCCATTTCATCGAAGTCTTCGTCCAGCTCGTCCGGATCGCTGGGTACAAATTCGGTCGCCACGAGGATGATCTGGTCGCGGTCGCGGTCGTGTGCCAGTCCCATTTGGGCGATGCGAAACAGCGGCTCGATCGGCTCGCGCAAGTCCATGTCCAGTTGGCTGAAATCGGCTTCGGTGGTGGTATTTTCACGCGAATCGATATCATCCAGCATCTCGGTGATGGCGGCTGACAGGGCATGCGCCTGCTCTTTTTCGATCGTGAAGGAGACGATGCGCTGGTCTTGGCCCGCTTGTAAGTGAAAGGTGCGCTGGCCTTTAGGACCTATCGTGCCCACCGTGACGAAGTCGACCGGATTCATCTCAATCACATTGCTCATTGCGCCCCTCCGTCCCGCGGCGATTGCTCGTCCGTCTTGCCGCGCGCCGACTTTAGCGCTTGCAGGTGCGCGGTGTCGTTCATGTTCACGATGAAGGGTCGGCTGTGCCCCAGCTGCACGGTGCTGATGGATGCGGGCGAAATCACGATGCGCTGGAAAACATCCAGATGCATGCCCAAATAATGCGCCAGCGTCATTTTGATCAGGTCGGCATGAAAGACCAGCGCGACCAGTTGATTAGGGTGATGGCGCACCAGCGCTTCGATGGCGTCGACGATGCGCGTTTGCACGCCGCGCATGGATTCGCCTTCGGGGAAGACCGCCCGCGATGGATATTCCTGCACGACCGCCCACATCTTGCGCTGCGCAAGCTCGGCGATAGC
>DAOUJB010000434.1:0-9494 GCA_034423155.1 Anaerolineae bacterium
AAAGGGAAGTTGACGCCTTTGCCATAGACTTCGGAGGTCGACGCCAACATCAGACGCCGGCGATAACGAGCGGCTGTTTTCAGGATGACCTCGGTGCCGCCGATATTGACCTCAATCGTATTGATGGGGCGGTCGACGATATTGCGCACGCCCACCACCGCCGCCAGATGAAAGATAATGTCGCATTCGCTGACTAGCCGGTCGATGACATGGATGTTGCGAATATCTTCCACCGCATAACGAAAGTTGGCTTGCGACTCCAGCAACTGGATATTCTCCAGGCGTCCGGTGGACAAGTTGTCGATGATAGTTACCTGATAGCCCTGCCGCAGCAGGCGCTCGGCCAGGTGGCTGCCGATGAAGCCGGCGCCGCCAGTGATTAAGGCGCGGATCATGCCAATGTCCTTTCGTGTTTGCAGCAGTCAGTCTACACGAGGACTCTACACGCGAATAGCCGCCTGTGCGCAGTGGCAGACGGGCAAAATAGTTCAGAGTCGGCGCGCCAGGTAGAGCGTGGTCACCTGCTCGCGGATGACGCGGCCGCCGCAAGCATCGGTTATCCGCTCTTTGATCGCCGCCAGCAGACGTTCGCGCGCGGCGGGCTGCAGCGCCAGGTGATCGGAGAAAGTGCCGAGCAAATCAACATAGGCAGCGGCGCTGTAGCTGAGGTTGTATGCATAGCGCTTGACAAGGGCGGGTTGGAAGCAGCCGCTTTCGGCGATCGGCGCGCTGAACTCGTCGGGCATCTGGTCGGGCGGGGGTGGGGGCTGCCACCGGGCGGCCAAGCTCGGCGCATGGTCGCGATAGGCGCTCTGCAGTGCTTCCAGGCAATCGCGACTCAGTTCGCTCATCGCGGGACGATGCCAAAACAGGGCGATGCAGCCGCCCGGCTTGAGCGCGCTCTGCGCCTTGTGAAAGCGTGTGGCTGGGTCCAGCCAGTGAAAGGCAGCCGCCGGCAACTCCGTCTCGTCATAGTCGCCCTTGGTTATGCGCACATGGGGAAAGCGCGCCAGTTTGCCACGAGCGAGTTCAGCCAGCCGCTCGCTCAATTCGATGCAGTCGATTTTCCAGCCACGCCGCGCCAAAGACAGCGTGGCTTGCCCGCTGCCACAGCCGACTTCCAGGATGCGCGCATTTTCGTCCAAACTTGCAAATGACTGGATGTCGTCAAAGAGCGCTTCGGGATAGGCCGGTCGCGCGCGATCATAGCGAACCGCCGCCTGGTCATAGAGCGCGCGCCTGTTCTGCTGCGTCATGCGTTTAGAAGCGATTCTGCATCGACTCGGCATAGCCCGTCAGCTCGGCATAGCCATAGCCCGACTTGTCGCCGCTGATGCCCACCGCGCCTTCCCAATAAACGATTCCTCCGCTGTGCAATTCCTGGTCGGCCAGCAGGGGCGCGACAGCGATGCGGAAGCCATCCGCGCCCGACACAGCGATATCCCAAGCGGCGGGATATTCGACCTGGCTGTGTGGGCTGCGCCAGGTTTCCCGCGCGCGAATCTCCAACTCGCTGGCTGCGAGCTGGCGCGTGCTGCCGTCTGGATAGATCAGCAAGCCGCCGAAAGCCGCTTCCAGTCCGCCGCCAATCAAGCGAATCTGCCCCGCCATCAGCTCGCTGCCGTCATCGAATATCAAGCCGAACCAGTCCCAGCCCTGCGCGTCGTCGCCCAGCGCCGATGTGCTGAATTCGTGATCCATCCAGCTGTGTCCGCTGACAGCGAAGCGCTCACCGCCCAGCGCAATCTGCCCGCGCGTTTCCAGCTGGCTCAAACTGTAATAATAGCTAGCATTGCCGCTCTCGGCGCTCTTGGGGCTGAGCCCGGCCTCGCCATGCAGGGCCGGCGTTTTGACTTGCCGCAGAGCCAGGTCGATGGCGAAGTCGTCGCTGGCGGCTGTGATTCGCGTCTGCGTGGCATCGTCATTTTCGGCGCGAACGCTCCAATCTTCCAGCCACACACGATAGCGCGGTTGACTCACTGCGCCGGCCAGCCCCGCCCCGCCTCGCGCATAACGCACATCGTGATGGAATGCCCCGCCCGCGATGTCGCTGACGGTGAAATGCGCCATGTAGATGTCCTTGGTTCGAAACTCGGAGGCGGATTGGGCAGCAATTGGTGCAAGCGCCCGGCGAAAGATCGTGAACTGGAAGCCGAAGCGCCGGCCCGCCTCGTCGGCCAGGTTGCCCGTGTAATACCACCACTCGGTCTGGAATTCGGGGTGCGCGCCATGATCGCGCGGGAATTGCCAGTCCCAGGGCTCAATCGCCCGCGCGAAGCCGCCCGTCTCAAGTGGCGGCGCGTCCAGTTGCGTGCGCGCGCTCAAGGTGCTGCTGGTCGCCGGCTCGACCAAGCTGATGCCGAAGGCGACGACAACCGCAATCAATAGCAAGAGGGCTATAACGCGCCAATTCATGCTGCGATGCCTCTGTCTCTTCCATCTATCCTTGTACCATACAACGCGCTTGTGCAAACAGATGCAGCACCTACGAAAGCAGGGCAATCGCATTAAATTGTTCATTTGCCTCAGAAGCAATTCCAATAAAGCAATGCAACATAATGATGGAACGTCGTAGGGGCGACTCTTGAGTCGCCCACTTGATCAACGTCGACATTGCGGGCGAGTCAGCGCCTCGCCCCTACAGATTTTCGAATCAGAGTAGTATCGCCCTTTTTCGCAAGATTAACTTGGACTTACTTCTGTGTTGAGTTTTGTATTCTTCGCCGCCTTTTCTCCGACAAGCCGGGGAAGGGTATTGCGATGAGGATTGAATAATCGCGCAGAGGTTAAGCCACGCCAGCCATTTCCAGCACGGCATGCAGCAGCACATTGCAGACGGCTTCCAGGTCGGCCGGTTCGGCGCTTTCCGATTCGTGATGGCTGATGCCGTCTTTGCAGGGCGCGAAGAGCATCGCTGTGGGCGCGCGTCTGGCGACATAGCAGGCATCGTGCCCCGCCCCCGATGTGATTCGCTGGTGTGTTATGCCCAGTTTCTGGCAGGCTCGCTCCAGCCGCGCCACGCAATCGGCATCAAAAGCCACCGGCTGCGTATCCGAGATTTGCGCCAGGGACAGCTCCAGTTCGAATTCCGCGGCCGCTTCTGCGCAAGCCTCCCGCAGTGCCGCATCCATGGCAGCCAGCGTGGCGGCAGATGGATGACGCAGATCGACCGTGAAGTCGACGCGCCCGGGGATGACATTGCGCGAGCCGGGACCGACATTCACCTGGCTGCCCACCGTGCCGCGCGCCAATGGCGCATGTTCAGCCGCGATCTCGTCCACCGCCAGCGCCACCTTCGCCATGCCCAGCAAGGCATTGCGCCGACCGACCATGGGCGTCGAGCCCGTGTGCGAGGCAAATCCCCCCAGCGAGATATCATACCAGCGAAAACCCTGCGCGGCATCGACCACGCCCACGGGAATGCCAGCCATATCGAGGATGGGTCCTTGCTCGATGTGACACTCGATGAATGCGGAGAACTCGCGCTGGTGCACGGGCAAATCGCCATGATAACCAATGCGCTGCAACTCGTCCTGCAGCGTCGCGCCCGTATCGACCGCCCGCCGCGATTGCGCCCAGTCCCGCTCGAAGACGCCGCCATACACGCCCGATGCCAGCATGGACGGAGCAAAGCGCGCGCCCTCTTCGTTTGTCCAGTTGACGACTTCCAGCGCTTTGATCGTGGCGATTCCGTGGTCGTTCAGGGTGCGCACAACTTCCAAGCCCGCCAGCACGCCAAATACGCCGTCAAAACGTCCGCCGAAAGGCTGCGTGTCCAGGTGGCTGCCCATGGCGACGGGGGCTTGCGCCTCATCGCTGCCGCCGCGCCGCGCGAACATGTCGCCCAGCTCATCGACTTCCACGCGCATACCGGCCTGCGCGCACCAGCTAGCGAAGAGATCGCGGGCTGCTTTGTCTTCGTCGCTCAGCGTCAAGCGGTGGCTGCCGCCATCGGCTGTCGCGCCGATCTCCGCCATCTGCATGATGCTCTGCCAAAGGCGCGCGCCGTCTATGCGCAGCTGCTCGCTCATGTCAGGTTTCCCATTTCTATTGGGCGACTGGGTCTTTCGCCAGCCGCTGCTGAGTACGCAATGTTTCTTTCAGGCGCGTCACGATGCCAGCATGATCGGCGCTGTCGATGAGGTCATGCGTCTCCCACGGATCGGCATCCAGGTCGAAGAGCTGCCAAGTATCTGCGCCGTCGAGCCTGGTTTGGATCAGCTTGTGGCGCTGGTCTTTGATGCTGCGCTGATAGGGCGCTCCGCTGGGATGCCCAAACATGAGTTGAAATGCCGAAAAGATGACATCGCGGTGCCCGTCTGCGCCCCCGTCCAGCACAGGATTGACGCTCTGCCCGGCGCATGCTTCCGGCACATCCACGCCGGCGCGTTCCAGCAGGGTCGGGTATAGATCGTGCAGGTAGAGTCGGGCATCGCAGCGTGCCCCTGCCGTTATGCCCGGGCCGCGCATAATTAAGGGGATGCGCATGCTGTGGTCGTAGAGATTCTGTTTGCCCATCAAGCCATGCTGCCCGACGCCTAGCCCGTGGTCGGCGGTATAGACGACGATGGTATTTTCGCTCAGCCCATTGGCAGCGAGCGCCGCCAGAATGCGCCCGATTTCCATATCCTGGTGCGAGATCATGCCGTAATAATCGGCGATATGCTGCTGGATTTCGCGTTCGCCGCGCGGATAGCCGGCCAGCACTTCATCGCGAATGTCACGCACCCCCGTGTCGAATGGATGCTCCGGCGCATAATTGGGTGGCAGCGCGATGTCCGCCGGATCGTACATGTTGTCATACGGCGCTGGCGGCGTGCGTGGATCGTGCGGGGATGTCAAGCTGATGTAAGCGAAAAAGGGCTGTGCCTCGTTCGCCTGCGCATCCAGAAATCCGATCATCTCTTCAGCGAAAATGGTCGTGGCGAATCCAGCGGCGATGCGCTTCTCGGCCGGGTCATACAGGCCGTCGGGGTCGAAGTCTTGCACGGGCATGGCGTATTGGTCGGACATGCCGCCGAAGAAGATATTGCCGCCGCCGGCAAAACAGCGCGCAAAGCTGCCGCGCCGGTTGTGCCATTTGCCGGTCGCAAAGGTGGCATAGCCGTTCGCCCCCAGCAATTCTGGCAGCAGCGGCGCATCGTCCGGCAAGGGATCGGGCGTATCGAAGAGGTGCTGCCCCGACATGAGCATGCCGCGACTGGGCATGCAAACGGCGCCCGATGTCGAGCCCATGATGTGCGCCTGCATGAAGCCTGTGCCATCCGCCAATAACTGGTCGAGGGTGGGCGTATGCACAGCTTCGATGCCCAGCGCGCCGATGGCGGAATGGCGGTGGTCATCGGCGATGATGAAGAGGAAGTTGGGTCGGGACATGCGCGCTGCCTTTTGCTGGCGTGGATTCGGGGAGAGCTTAGCGCGTGGTGGTGGGAGCCGCAAGCTGGGGTGGGCAATTGAATTGACGACCGTTCGCCACAAAGACACCGAGGCACAGAGAAAATACATGGGTTCACAAAGAACACGAATACACAAAAGCATTCAATTCTCGGTGTACTCGGTGCTCAAGGTATTTTCCTTCCACATTTTGACGCGATTGTCCTGCGCAGTGAACCACAATTGATTGCGCGAGACTTCGCGCTTCTGTAAACTCGCACCATCCGAAAAGGAGCTATGCCAACAATCGGGGGATTTTGAAGGTTCATGGAAGGTTGCTTGGCAAGCAAGGACTGGGGAGCTGCACAATGACAATCAGACTACTGGTGGCGATCATTATTGCGCTGGTCGCCCAGCATGTGGCAACTGCGCGGGAGTACTATATTGAGATAGGTTACAACACGAACCTGAGGGTGGGGCCCAGTTTGCGGAGCGAAGTCCATGAACTGGTCATTGCGGGCAGCATCCTGGTTGTTGAAGAAGAAGAAGGCGACTGGCTGAAAATCGACAGATTTGGCGATACTGTTTGGATGGCGAACTGGGTAGCGTACAAGCGTGTGGGCGAGGCCAAACAGGTCGCAACGCGATTTGCGGATCTCAATTGTCGGAAAGGCATGAAATGGACGCAAGATGAGAGCTATTTCGGGGACGGTTTCTGGTCATCTCGCAGAGATCGTTGCCGCCTTGTCACCCGATCGCCGTTGAGTCTGTTTCCGAACGAGGTCTTCGAAAGCACTGATCGTGAGATAGAAATTGAAGGACCGCAAGAGATCGCAAATCAGATTCTCGAGGCGCTTGATCTGCTGCAGGAGCGTGCGCCGAAGTGGCACGCTTTCGTCAACAACGCGACAAGAAAGATCATCGGTTATGAAGAGGGTTCGCGCTATGATATTTCGGCCAACGCCTATGTGAGATCAAATCTGAAGACCATCTTTATCAGCGAACACGCGGCCTTTACCTGGCTAGGAGTGGACGAACTGGCTGTTATCGGGCTGGCCAGCGTGCTCATCCACGAGTCTTGCCACTTGCATCAGGTGGGATATGGCATTGAAGCGGTGGGACTTGGCTACGAAATCATGTGTCATGTGTTGGAAAAAGAGGCGCACAAGGATATGAAAGCCCCTCTCAGGCTTGGGCACTCTGTTGACGCTTTGCTGAAGTACTATCTTGAAGAGTATTGATGTTCACATATCGCCCGGCAGTCAACGCTGACTCCAGCGCCGTCATCGCCATAATCAGTTCGTAAGCATTTTGTGCTAAGCTTGCGGCGACCGCAGAAAAAGGACTCGATACCCATGCGCCTTTTGCTTGTTGTGCTTGCGCTATCGCTCTTCGCGATGACCACGCCCGCCCAGGACCGCCAGGCCGATCTGCTGCTGCTGCACGATTCCGGCGTCGTAACCGCTGCCTGGAATGCCGACGACACGCAGATCCTCACCGCTACCGAAGCTGGCACGCTGCAGATCTGGTCGGTGGATGCTGGCGCGCTGCAACTGACGATTTCGCATGGCGAAAGCCCGCTCACGCACGCTCGTTGGCTGGGCGCTGACGCGATCTTGTCGGCGGACGAGAGCGGTCTTGTGCGTTTGAACGATGCGGCTACGGGCGCGGCGCTGCAAAGTTGGCGGATTGCGGGCAAGCCGGTCGCATTGGAAGGCAATGAAGCTGGCACGCAGGCGCTGGTCTTCACCGATGCTGGCGCAGGCGCGGTTCTTTCGCTGGCGGATGGCGGTATGCTTGCGGATTTCGCAGTCGATGCGCAGATAAGTGGCGCAGCCTGGAACGAGAACGAAGACCGGGTGCGCGCCTGGTCAGAGGCGGGCAGTGTGTACAGCTGGCATCTGCAAACGGGCGAAGCGACACAGGCGCGTCCGCCACAAGGCGGTTTGCTGGGCGGATTGGCCTGGAATGCTGACGACACGCGCGTACTAGCCTGGTTCAGCAATGGCGTGGTCAACAATTATGAGTCGGATGGTGTTAGCATCGGGCGCGGGCGGGTCAGCGGCGTGCGTCATAGCAGCTTCGTCCAGCGGGCGATCTGGTCGCGCGATGAGTCGCGGGTGATGTCATGGGCGGGCGATGACACGGTGCATATCTGGGCGGCGGATACGGGGCGAACCCAGCAGGTGCTGCGTCATGAAGACTGGGTGATTGGCGCGCGCTGGAATGCGGACGAAAGCCGTGTGCTGTCCTGGTCGCACATATATGTCTATTTGTGGCAGAACGAACAGGCGCAACGCTTCCGACATGGCAACCTGGTGCGCGGCGCAGTCTGGAACAGCGATGGCACGCGCATCTTGTCCTGGTCCTGGGACAAAACCGCGCGAGTCTGGACTCCCTGAAAAAAAAATCCAATTACAGCAGCCCAACCGCCGCCACAACAGCCAGGGGTGTCAGCAAGCCGATCAGCGTGCCTTGCATGATCTGCAGCGGCGTATGCCTTTTTAGCACCAGCCGCGCCAGCACGACCAGCAGCAGCAGCGGCACATAGGCCAGCGCCGCGCCAAAGCCATAGACGATCGTCGTGGCTGAGACGATGCTGGTGGTCGCCATGGCATGCAGGCTGATGTGGCTGAAAAGAGTGCCCAGCAAGATGATCGACAACTCGATGATGCTGACCAGCGTAACCAGCACGATGACCGGGCTGGCCTCAAAATGCAGCGCAATCAGCAGATTGATCGCGCCAGCTGCGATAGCGATGGAATATGGCACATAGCGCTCGTTGCTGTGGCGCATGTGCATGTCGCCGATCTTGCCGATGCGCACCATATACGCCACGAAGCACATGGGCAAGATGCACACGGAAAATGCGAAGAGCCCGGCGAAGATCAACGCCGCGCCCCGATCGCTGGCCGGCAGGACTGTCACCACCAAAGCCCATAGCGTCCACACCAGCGGCGGACTGATGACGAGCGAAACGATATGCGCCCACAAATGCGATTCGCTTTGGACGCGCTGTCGCCAGGCAGCCGGCAAGGGCAGGCGGATGTCCATTAGCCTCAACTCATCGAGTGACTACGCGCTGCATTATAACAGCGATTTGCAAGTCGCTGGCTTGACCACCCTCGGTCCCCCCGGCAGCCGCGCGTAGGGGCGAGCCATTGGGTCGCCCGCTTCTCCGTCCCAAAGACAGCCGCGTGTAGGCGCGAGGCGGCGGCTCGCCCGCTTCTCCGTCCCAAAGACAGCCGCGTGTAGGCGCGAGGCGGCGACTCGCCCGCTTCTCCGTCCCAAAGACAGCCGCGTGTAGGGGCGAGGCGGCGACTCGCCCGCTTTGGCTACCCTCTCCGTCCTGACGGGAAGGGGTTGCTAGCCTCGATCAGTTCCAGCAAGCCGACAGGATAAAGCGGCGGCGCATCTTCACCCCGAAAGCTGTCCAACGTTCGCCAACTGGCTTCGTAGAGCACATCGCCATCGTCCTCGCCGACCAGCACGACATCGTCGCGATTCAGCGACTCGTCCACGAAGCGACCGTCGAAAACCAGCGCGATTTCGTGCCCGGGCACGCCTTCGTATTCGAAGATATTCTCCAACGCGCCGAGGTAGGCGATGTCGGCTGCATTTGCGCCCAACTCTTCCTTCACTTCGCGGATGACGGCATCGCGAGCGGGTTCGCCGAATTCTATTTTGCCGCCGATGGGACGGTAGAATGTTTCGCCGCTGGACTTGTCATATCCGCGCGCCGCGAGGATTTTGTCGCCACGCCGGAAGATGCACAGCGCCAGCGGGCGGATTCGTTTCTTGCGTTTGGATCGCTTGCCCATGGATCGCTGTGTCGCCGGCTCACTCCAGTTCGAAGCGCGTGCCCAGTGCCTTGGGCGGGTCGGAGCGCAGGAATGCCCGCAGACGCCGTTGCACCGCGCGCGGCATGTATTGCAGCAGGCGCTCGGTCAAGCCGCCGCTCACCACCAGCAGCGTGACGATCATCAGCAGCCAGGGCAGCGTATTCAACAGCACGAAAGGAAAGCTGATTTCTTGCCCGAAGATGAACAAGCCGTTGGTCTGGATATTGCTGGAAACAGCGCGCAGTGCCGCGAACAAATAGGCGCCCAGCACAACGCGAA
>DAOUJB010000435.1:0-3519 GCA_034423155.1 Anaerolineae bacterium
CTCATGGGCATGCCAGCGCGCAGCGGTCGAGCCACGGAATGCGCTTGTCTGTCGAAGTCGTAGGGCAGCACTTGATCTTGCAGCGCCGGCGGCAGGTGCTGGCTGGGCGCATAGGTGATATTGGCATGCCAGGGATTGGCATGATGCCAGATGACATCCGCCAGCTCGCGGTACGCGCCGCTATGCAGGTAGGGGCTGGTCAGCGAGACATTGCGCAGGCTGGGCGTTTTGAAGCGGTACTGGTCGCGATAATCGAAGCTGACATTGGCGCGACCGAGATCGTCGCGGCCGTCTTCGCCATTGCCCTTGCCTGGTCCCAGCTGTGGCGCGAGCAGGTTATGAAAAGCCTGGTCGGTGAACAAGTCGCCACTATGACAGCTGGCGCATTTGATAGCCGCGTTCATTTCGCCAAAAAATAGCAGCGCGCCGCGTTTTTGCGCCTGGCTAAGCGCAGCTTCGTCGCCAGCCACATAATCGTCCCAAGGCGCGGCGGTGAAGATGAGCTGGCGCTCGAAGGCCGCGACAGCCTCCGCCAGTTGTCGCAAGCTGATTTCTTCGCTGCCGAAGACATCGGCAAAGCGCGCGGCATATTCCGGGTTGTCGCCCAGCCGTTGCAGCAGCATCTGGCGGATGACCATGGGCGGAAGCGATCCCAAGCTGATGCCAGCCATCTCGTGCTGCGATATGATCGGGAAGAGCACCTGCGCCATCAGCGGGTCGCTCAGGTCAAGCTCGTTGATGGCATCTTCCAGCGTATTCACGCCGGCGCTCGCCTCGACGCGCCCATCCCAAAATTGCCGCGAAAGCAGGGCGCTGTTGATGATGGTCGGGCTGTTGCGCGGAATGAATACATCGATGAAGGGATTGGCGACTGCGCCTTCGCCGTCCAGCGGCACGATTGCGCGAAAGGCGCGCTGTTCGCCCAAGCCCGTCCCGCCAGCGCCGATTGGCAGTGCGCGCGCGTCTGTCATGGCAAAAGCGGGATGATGACAAGTCGCGCAGGCGATATTCTGGTCGCCCGACAAAATGGGATCAAAAAACAAGTCGCGTCCCAGGCGCGTCAGCTCGCTTTCGACTTCGATCAAATCGCGGCCTGGATAGGCGTTCAACCCCTGTTGATCGATGACGCGGCGCAGAACTTCGTCCAGGTCGCTGATTTGCGCATGGACGGCTGGCGTCTGAGCGCCTGGTGGATAGCGGCGCGGCTGGGGCGGCAGGGCGTCAAAGCTGATTTGCAGCAGGCGGCCGCGATAGACTTCGCTGATATAAAGACTGCCATCGGGCCTGGGCAGCAGGGCGCTGGGGAAGTGCAGGTCATCGACGATCGTCCGCAGCATGCCATCCCCATCCAGGCGGCTGAGGCGTCCGCTGGCGGGCAACTCGTCCAAATCGGTGAAGCAGGAGCTGCCCGCCGGCAAGGTGCCAAACTCCAGAATCCACAGTGCGCCATCACCTGCCTGCGCCACATCGATGGGCATATTCAAGCCATCGACCAGGCTGCGCAACCCACCCGCATCGTCAATCGCCACCAGCTCGCCGCTGTTCTGCACATGCGGGCAGCCGCCCAGCAGCGTCAGCAAACTATCGCTGGCTCGCCGCGTAATCCCGGTGGGCAGGGCATCCAGCCGTGCGCTCGGCAGGCGTGGATTGTCGAGGCGGACAAAATGATGCACATAGCCCAGCGATCTGTCCTCGCCCTCGCTGACCAGTCCATTGCCAGCGGCATCGCTGATTAGTGGCGCGCCAGCCGCGTCAAATGCGATATCAAAAGGATGCAGCAAAAAGACATTGCCGCGCTCGGCCTGGCGAGGCAGCAGATCCCGCGGTGTAAAGGGCTGGTCTGGCAGCTGGGACGCCTGCGCAACCGGCAGGCTATAGAGACCGCCGCCGGGGAAAGCCACGATGATGTCCGCGCCATCCGGAGTCACCGCCACGACCGGCCCGCGAACGAGCCCGCCATTGACGCGTCCGCTGGGCGCGAGCGAAAGCAGCCGCCCCAAGACGCCATCGCTTTGCAGCAGGCTGATGCCGGCACTGCGCTCGCCATGTCCGCCGGCTTCGGCGATCAAGATGCCGCCATCGGGCAGCGCCGCCAAGCCAGCCGGATAATACAAACCTTCGACGATAGTGCGGACGCGCGGCGCTTGTGCCTGAATGGACAAAGCCAACAGGCAGTGCACAAGAGTCAGGAGCGCAAGCATGCGACACATAAACAATTATTGTATTGCAGAATGGGCGCGGAGGCGAAATCGGCCCTACATCACCGGCAGCTGCAGTGTGCCGGCGGTCAAATCGTCTTTCAGCCAGGCGTAATCTGGATCGTCAACCGGCGGCGTCGCGCGGTCATCATCCAGCAGCTCGCCAGCCAGATAATTCAGAAAATACAGGTTGCTGCCTGGCGCGGCGCTGGTGGAATGGAAGCCCTGCGTGACCAGCACCAGATCGCGGTCGCGCACGGCGAAGATCTCTTCAAAGTCGCTGTCGACCCGATAATTGCGGTGCAGCGCCACGCCATTGCCCGGCTGCGTGCGGAAGTAATAGGTTTCGTCCAGCGTGGGCGAACCCAGATAGCCATCGTGGCAGTGTGGCGGATAGCCCGACCAAGCGCCGCCCGGCACATAGACTTCGTAGAGGATCAGCCGCTCGGCCGGCAGGGGAGGCGCCAGGATGTGATTGACCTGTCGTCGCGCTGCCCCGCCGCCACGCACTTCCGAACGGATCTCGTCTGGCGTGAAGAGCCGCGGCGGATACTTGCCGTTCGCCGGCGTTGCCCCCACAGCAAACTCAAAATGCGATTCGCTGCGCACGCCGAATTCTTGCCCGGGCGGCAGGTAGAGCACAGACGGCTTCTCGGCAAAGACGCTTGCCCGCTGCATATCAAAGCTGCCCGCCTCCGTTTCGATTGTTCCAGCCCCCGTCAGCGGCACCAGCGCCAGCTCGGTATCTTCGCTGCGATGCAGATAGGCCTGTCCGGCGGCCAGGTTGACCACGCGATAAGACAAGTAGTTCCAGCCAGCCGACTGCGGCGTCACATCCAGCGCGATCATGCTATCGGCGGTCGATTTGAGATGATTGCTCATGGGGATTCTCCAATTCTGAGGCGAGTCTCCGCCCCGCAAACGAATGTCAGTAAGATCAAGAAAGTTATGCGTAAACGGGCAACGCCGCTCAAATTCGAAACATGTAGGGGCGAACCTTGTATCGCCCACAACGCCGCCATTGTACATGCGGGCGACTCAAGAGTCGCCCCTACGAAGTTGCTCAACATTGTTGCATTACTTTGTAGGTGCATCTCTTTGCTTCAAGAATTGCGCGCGAGAAAATCCTCGACTTCGCGCAGGCTTGGCAGCGCCCTGGCACAGCCCTGCCGCGAGACGACCAGCGCGCCGCAAGCATTGCCAAAACGCGCCGCCCGCCGCCAATCCCAGCCGCGCGCCCAGCCGCAGATGAAACCGCTGGCAAAGCCATCGCCCGCGCCGACCGTGTTGACGATCTCCACCGGGAAGCCCGGCACATCAA
>DAOUJB010000436.1:0-8316 GCA_034423155.1 Anaerolineae bacterium
CGCGGATTATTTGCATTTTGAGCGCGACTGGGTATGCTATTCAAGGCTACAATCTGATCCATGCCACGTTTGCCGCGTGGCGAAACATTCGTAATCCTGTATAGGGAGGATAGTATGACTCGCAAATTGCTTTGTTCGTTTTTTGTATTGCTGCTCTTGCTGTTGGGCGCGACTGGTGCGCTGGCGCAAGACCAGGAATTGCGCATTGCCACGGGCTCGTCCGGCGTGGCGAACTTCAGCTTCCAGATTCTCTCGGCTGGCGGCGATCAGCAGAACTGGATCACTTTCCAGTCGGTGCCGCCGCTCTACTTTGATGTCGACTTCAACCTGAAGACCGGCTATTTCAACGGCTACAGCTCCAACGAAGATGGCACTGTCTGGACCTTCACTGTCGATCCCGACGCCCGCTGGTCGGATGGCACTTCCATCACCGCGCAGCAAGTCATCGACAGCTGGCAAGTGCAAGCCGCCCCGCTCAACAGCGTCGGCCGCATCCGCACTTACCTCGGCAATGTGGTTGGCTTCGCCGATGCTCGTGAGATGGCTGCCGAAGACGCCATGACCGTCGATGTGCCCGGCTTGTCCGCGCTGGACGACTCGACTGTCCAGGTCGAGCTGGTGCTGCCCGACCCGATCTTCTTCTGGCGCATCGCCACGGCGCACATGGCCATCGCCCGCGCCGAGGATGTGCTGGAGCACGGCTTCAACGAATTCTGGAAGCCCGAAAACAACCCCATCGTCAATGGCCCATTCATCCTGACCAGCTTTGATGCCGACAATCAAACAGCCGAGATGACGCCTAACCCCGAATGGTGGAAAGACGGTCCCATCCTGGAGAAGGTCACCTTCATGTTCGTGACCGATCAGACGACCGTCGGCACGATGGCGCTGAATGACCAGATCGACGCCAGCCTCGCCAGCGCGCCGTCTGTGCTGCGCGCGCAGATGCCCGACTACTTCCGCCAATTCGACGCCATCGGCTTCAACACCTTTTGGATGCAGCCCACCCGCGAGCCAACCAACGACCCGCTCGTGCGCGAGGCGCTGATCAAATCGGTCGACTGGAATGCCGTCTTCCAGGCCGCCTTCCCGATCGAAGGCAGTGGCGTCATGACCACGCAGACCCTGGACGACATCGTCACCTGCCAGAACCCGGATGCCACCGGCTATCCCTATGATGTCGAAGCTGCGCAAGCCGCACTCGCCGCCAGCAGCTATGGCAGCGCCGAGAACATGCCGAAACTGCGCGTAACTCCGCGCGGCAGCAACGAGTTCAACAACCGCGCGCTGACAGCCGTCATCGAATTCTGGCGTCAAAATCTGGGCATCGAAAATGTCGAGTTCCAGCAAGACCCCAACAGCTTCGGCGATGACTACGACAAGATCAACCTCAGCCGCGACGATGTGGTCATCCGCTTCCCGGATGCCGCGACCTATATGTGGGCGGCCGGGCATTCGGCGGGTCCTGTTCCCAGCAGCTCCATGCTCAGTGGCTACTACAACGAAGCGCTGGAAGCGGCTGTGGACGAAGCGCTGACCCTGGCGCCCGATGACCCGCGCCGCTGCGAGCTCGCCCTGGAGGCGCAGGCGCAGTACGAAGGCGACTATGTCATCATGCACTTCGGCAAGCCGCTGCGCACCGCCAACGCCCGCGAGCATGTCAAGGAATACTACAGCGGTCCCGATGTCAGCGTCATCGAACCGTGGAAGATCTACATCGAACGCATGTAGATACCGCAAATGGGCGGCCTTCGTGTCGCCCACAACTATCGACTGCGAAATGTCGTAGGGGCGATACTTGTATCGCCCATCAGATTGATTGACACGACATAGGCGACTCAAGAGTCGCCCCTACAACTGCCAAAGATTCTGGAAATCGCAAGGGCAATTAGACTGTCATGGCAACTTTCCTGCTGATACGCCTGCTGCGCTGGTCGGTCGGGCTGCTGCTCATCCTCTTCATCACCTATGCCATGATGTATTACGGCGCGGGCGACCCCATCCGCATGATGTTCATCCAGGGCGAAGACTTCGACACCGAAGATGAAGTCGTCATGGACGCGCTGCGCAAAAAATACGGACTGGACGAGCCCTTCATCGTGCAATTTGGCAATTACCTGAACAAACTGGTGCAGGGCGACTGGGGACGCTCCATCCGCCTGCAGGTCGACCGTCCCGTGCTGGAGATCGTGCGGTTTCGCCTGCCTATCTCCATGCAGATGGGCATCGCGGCCACGCTAATCGGCGCGGCAACGGGCATCGGGCTGGGCGTCATGGCGGCGCTTTATCACAACCGCCTGCTCGACCGCCTGATCATCAGCGGCGTGCTGTTCGTCAACGGCATCCCGGTCTTCGTAATCCTGCCCATGCTGATGCTTCTGCTGGTCTTGCAGTGGAAACTGATCGATGTCCCCTACGGCTGGAACGGCTTGTTCCACATTGACGCCTTGCTGCCTGTCGCGGCGATATCCATCGGCGTGCTGCCCATCGTCGTCCGCCAGACTCGCTCGGCCATGCTTGAGGTCAAGGGACAGCAATATGTGACCACCGCCCGCGCCAAAGGCGTGCCCGAACAGTGGATCATCATGCGTCATATGCTGCGCCCGGTGCTGACGCCGGTGGTTACGACGCTTGGTCTGGTCATGATCGGGCTGATCAATGGTTCGCTCTTCGTGGAATATATTTTGAACATTCCCGGCTTCGGTTTGCTGACCATCGAGGGCATCAAGAAGGTCGATTATCCCATCATCATGGCGGTGGCAGTCATCGGCACTTTGATTATTTTTGTGAGCAACTTCTTGGTCGATATCGTCTATCCCGTGCTTGATCCACGCGTGAGGGCGGAATGAGCGAAAGCACGCCGGGCAACAGAATATCGCGCGTCGTGGATGATGGCAGCATCCACATCGGCGAGCAGCGCAGCCTGTGGCAAGACGCCCAACGCCGCTTCCGCAAGAATCGCCTGGCTATCGGCGGGCTGGTCGTCGTCGTCATTTTCCTGATCGCCGCCATCGTCGGTCCGCACATCGCACCCTACGACTTCCTCGAACAGAACATCATGCGCGCCTTCCAAGGTCCTTCCGCAGAGCACGCGCTGGGCACGGACGACCTGGGTCGGGATGAGTTCAGCCGCATGCTACATGGGGCGCGGACTGCTGCGCTGGTCGCTTTTTTCACCACCGCCATCAGCCTGGTCATCGGCGTGCTGGTTGGGGCCTGGTCGGGCATCCGCGGTGGCCGGGCTGACGAATTCCTGATGTGGGTAACCGACCTGATTCAAGCTGTGCCGGGTTTGCTGCTGGTCATCCTCATCAACACGACCCTGCGCCGTCCCATCATCAACGCCTTCGACACGCTTTACATGCAGACGCGCGACCCCTTCTTCCTCAACACGCTGTGGCTGGATTATGTGCTGGTCTTCAGCGCGCTGGCTTTGATCGGCTGGCCCGGCCTGGCGCGCTTGATCCGCGGGCAGGTGCTGAGCATCAACGAAGAAGATTATGTGCTGGCGGCGCGGGCATTGGGCGGCAGCGAGTTCCACATCATGCTGCGCCATGTCATCCCCAACGCGCTGGGTCCGCTGGTGGTCGCGGTGACAGCCAGCATGGGCGGCGCAGTTACGCTGGAAGCCGGCTTGAGCTTTCTGGGCATCGGCATACAACCGCCCAATGCCAGCTGGGGCTCCATGCTAGAAGAGGGCAGACGCCTGTGGCAGGTCTTCCCGCATTTGATGCTCATCCCAGCCGCGACTATCGGCATCATCCAGGTGGCATTCGTCTTCCTGGGCGATGGCTTGAACGATGCCCTCGACCCGCGCCGCAATACCTGAGCAGGTGGACAATGAAAATCGCCAATATCCAACTGCGCCAATACCGCTGGCAGCGCGAAACGCCAATCCGCAATGGCAAGCACACCTATGCGCACAGCGGGCTGAGCCTGCTGCAAATCGAAACCGACGCAGGCTTCACAGGCATAGGCTGGGCAGGCTTGCCGCAGACGCCAGGCATGGCAAAAGTGGCGCAGGGACTGCTCGAGCACTTCAAGCCCCTGCTGATCGGCGCAGACCCTTTCACTTATCGGCGCATCTGGGAGTCGCTTTGGGAGCCCAAGCTCGTGGGCAGGCGGGGCCTCAGCACTCGTTTCATCAGTGCCATTGATATCGCGATATGGGATTTGCTGGGCAAAGCAACCGGTAAATCGGTGCACAAGCTGCTGGGCGCGGCAAGAGACCGCGTGCCGGCCTATGTCGCTGGCGGCTATTATGAAGAAGGCAAGGGCTTGCGAGATCTGGCTGCGGAGATGGAAGAAAATCTCGCTCTCGGCGCAAAAGCGGTCAAAATGAAGATAGGCGGCGTGTCCATCGCCGAAGATGTTGAACGAGTCCGCATCGTTCGCGGGACGATCGGCGCTGACATCAAGCTGATGGTCGATGCCAACTGCGCCTACAGCCGCCGAGAAGCCATCAACATCGCGCGAAAAATCGAGCCTTATGATATTTTCTGGTTTGAAGAGCCGCTGCCCGCCGATGATTATCAAGGTCATGGCAAGTTGGCCGAGGCCACATCTATCCCTATTGCCACCGGTGAAAACGAATATACGCGCTATGGTTTCCGCGACCTGATCGCCCATGACGCCGCAGCCATCTACAACGCCGATGCGCAAATCCTGGGTGGCATCACCGAGTTCATGAATGTCGCCGCTTTGGCTTCTGCGCATGAGCTGCATATCGCGCCGCACGGCGACCAGGAGATCCATGCGCACCTGGTCGGGGCGATTTCCAATGGGCTCATCGTTGAATTCTACCGCGAGACGGTCGATGCCAACCGCGGGCGCATATTCAAAGAAAAGCTGCAACTGGACCCAGACGGCTGCCTGACGATTCCCGACCGACCGGGCTTGGGCGCAACCCCGAACTTCGACTTTTTGGAACGATTTCGCGTGGGCTAAAGACAAGCATTCAACGAAAGGAAGCGATACATGTTCAATAAACCCTGGACGGGCGTGCTGCCAGCCACGCTCTGCCCATTCAACGATGACGACTCCATCGACGAGCCCGGCTTGCGCGCCTACTTCCGCTACCTGGCATCGGTAGACGGCGTAACGGGCTTGGTCTGCAACGGACATACCGGCGAGGTCATGTCCCTGCGCAATCACGAGCGCGCCCGCGTAACAGAAATCATGGCGGAAGAAGTCGGCGGACAGGTCAAGGTTGTCACCGGCGTCTGTGCCGAGGGCAGCGATGAAGCCATTGCCCAGGCGCTGGCTGCGAAAGAGGTGGGCGCAGATGCCATCTTGCTGATGCCGCCGCATCACTGGCTGCGCTTCGGACGCACCAGCGAAACCGCCGTCGGTTACTTCCAGGATGTGGCAGAAGGGGCGGATATCGATATCATCGTGCACCAGTATCCCGCCTGGACCAAAGCCGGTTACAGCCTGGCCGAGATGCTGGACATGACCAAGATCGAGCGCGTCGTCAGCATAAAAATGGGCACGCGCGAGATGTCCCGCTGGGCGTATGACTACCGCAACCTGAAGCGTGCCGCGCCCGAAGTCAGCATCATCAGTTGCCAGGATGAATATCTGCTGGTTACCTTGCTGGATGGAGCGGATGGGGCGCTGGTCGGTTTTGCCGGCTTCGTGCCCGAGCTAATTACGGACTTGGTGCGCGCGGCGCTGTCTGGCGATCTGGAGCGCGCCAATTACCTGCAAAATAAAGTGCGCCCGCTTTCGCAGATCGTCTACCGTTTTGGCGAGCCTTCCAGCGATGCGCACCAGCGGATGAAATGCGCCATGACATTGATGGGCAAGTTCCCGTCCATGCACATGCGCCGCCCGCTGCGTCCGCTGCCACCAGCAGAAGTCGCGCGAATCGCCGACGAGCTGCAAGCGGCCGGCTTTGAAGTGGTGGCGAAGGCGGTTGCCTAAATGGCGCGCGGCGATATCTGGCCATCCGAGGCGCGACCATTCCGCGATGCAGGCACGGGCGCGCGCATCCGCCAGGTGACCGACCAGCCCAGCATCCATCATCATCCCTTCTTCTTCGTGCCCGCCTATGATGACGCCATGGCGCGATTGATCTTCGTCAGCCACCGCAGCGGACGCCCAGAAATCCATGCCGAAGACCGCGCCACCGGCAAAATCGTGCAGCTGACCGAACGCGCCGGGCTGGCCGAGTATTCCATCTACCCCTCGCATGATGGGCGCTGGGTTTATTACACAGCTGGGACGGGCGCATTCCGCGTCTGCACAGAAATGCTGCGCGAAGAGCAACTGCTGGACTTCGGCGATGTGCGCTTGCGCGAGGATGGCATGGTCGCCGATGCCATGGGCACGACCGCGCTCAGCTTCGACGACCGCTATTGGGCGCTGCGTTTCAGTCAAGCTGGACGCGCCAATCTGGTCATCGTCGATACCAGCAGCGGCGCTTGCGATGTCATCCTGCAGCGCGACACGATCGCCCATTTGATGTTCTGCCCCGATGACAGCGACCTGCTCTATTACGCCGGTCCCTTGACCGACCGCATTTGGATCATCGGGCGCGATGGCAGCGACAATCGGCGGCTCTACATGCGCAAACCTGGCGAATGGATCACGCACGAAACCTGGATTCCCGGCGCGCGCGAATTGGCTTTCGTCGACTGGAACAAGGGCATCCGCGCCATCCATGTCGATACGGGCGCAGAGCGGCGCGTCACTTCCTTCAACGCCTGGCATGCCGTCTGCAATCCCACCGGCACGCTGATGGTGGCCGATACCAACTTCCCCGATATCGGCTTGCAGCTATTCGACCCGCGCGATGGCCTTGGCGCTCCCCTGACGCTCTGTCATCCCGGAGCCACGAACGAAGGCGCGCACTGGGCGGGACCATTCCCGTATGATGAGGGTCCGATCAAAGTCTATGCGCCCCAGCACACGCATCCGCACCCGTCGTTTTCGCCCGACAGCCAGCGCGTCGTCTTCACCAGCGACCGAACAGGCACGGCGCAGGTCTATGAAGTGGAGATTCCGAGTGAGATGAGGCTTGGCGAAAACTAGCTGCCAGCCATAAGTCGTTCAATTAGCACCAATTGCAGATTATGAAGGTGTATGATGAGTCCGCCGAGCAAGCCAATTATGGCTATGGCAACGCGATACAGATCGGCTTTTGTCGCAGCATGCTTCGAGCGTTCCTCCAGAGTCGCAATTCGCTGGTCAGATGTTACATTTGTATTGGGAACCGCTTGTTGCTGCCCAATTTGCGAATCAAGCGTGGCCATTCACTGCCCCCGGGCTACTTTGCGCAACCATTCACGCAGATAGTGTAACTTATCAGCCAGTATCTGTCAACAATAGCCGAGTCGCTACCGGCTCGAAGGAAGCCAAACCTTGCACACAGACAGTACAATATCCAAATTATCGCCCCTGGCCCAACCCCTGTCCGTCGCCCTGATCGGCACGGGCAACCGCTCCAAGACGACTTATCGACCGCTCTTTGATTATCTAAAACCCTGGATAAAAATCTCGGCTGTTTGCGATCCCGTGCGCGAATCGGCAGATGCTTTCGCCGAGTCGATTGGCGTGCCAGCCTTTTACGATCTGCAGGAGTTGATCCGCGCGCGCCCCATGGAAGCGGCGTTTGTGGTCAGCCCAATCCCCTCGCACCACAGCATCTGCTGCACATTGCTGGCACATGGCGTGCATGTCAATGTCGAGACGAGCATGTGCAGCCTGCTGTCGCAAGCGCAAGAGATGGTGGCGGCGGCGCGGCAAAACAAGACCATCCTGCGCATCGCCGAAAATTTCTTTCGCTTCCCGTTCGACCGCATGATGAAATTGATCGCGGCCGACGGATTCATCGGCGAGGTCAAGCGCTTGACTTGCTGGCACGACCACACCGGCTTTCATAACAATTCCCGCTGGATACACTTTTTTGACGCGCACCCCTCCGCAGTGCAAGCTATCGCCCACGAAATGCCGACAGCCGGGCATTATCAACTGGCGCACCGCTATCACGAAACAGAACGTTATCGGGCGCATTTCTTTTGGTTTCCCGATGATGCGCTGGTGATCGACCATGCCGGCAACATCAAAAGCATGCTGGGGCGTTATCCGCGGCCTGGCTATACCGAGCTGGCGGGAGCGCGCGGGGCGATTGTGCAGCAAGCGGCAACTGGCTGGCACGGGCAAGGCGAAGTGCGCTATTGCACAGACGAAGCCCTGGGAGCGGGCGGACGCCACGACTTGAGTTATCCGATCGTGCATGTTGGCGATGGGCGCGACTGGCTGTCTTCGCATGTCGATCTGCCGGGCGGGCGCGTCGAGCATGTGAATCCCTAT
>DAOUJB010000437.1:0-3338 GCA_034423155.1 Anaerolineae bacterium
TGACGCCAGCCGAGCAGCTGCAAGTGCGGGACGGCGTCATCAGCGACCCGAGCAGCGGGCGGGGCATCAGCTATTGGGAATTGCAGGGCGGCAAGCTCTTCAACCGCCGCATCAGTGGCAGCGCCCCGCAGAAAGAGCCAGCGGCGCACAGCCTGGTCGGCACATCGGCGCAGCGAATCGACCTGCGCAGCAAATTTTCGGGCGGCGTCAGCTATGTGCACGATATGTCGCGGCCGGGCATGCTGCACGCGCGTGTGCTGCGTCCGCCGGGTTATCATGCGCGGCTGGTGGACTTCGATATCGCGGCCGCGCGGGGCCTGCCGGATGTTGCGGCTGTCGTGCAAAATGGGCAGTTCATCGCCATTGCCTGCGAGCGTGAAGAAATGGCGATCGCGGCGGTCGAGCATGCCCGCGATTTAGCCAGGTGGGCGGTTGATGCCGATCTACCCAACCCGGCTGCGACCTTTGACGACCTGGCCGCCAAGCCACGCCAGTCGCAGCTGATTGAAGCGGGCAGCGTCAGCGATTCGGCTATTCCGCCCGTCAAGACGCCCGCCGATGCAGCAGTCACCCTGCGCGCCACCTATACCCGCCCCTTCCAGATGCACGGCTCGTTGGGTCCCTCGGCGGCGCTGGCAGTGTGGGATGAGGGGCAACTCACGGTCTGGTCGCCGACGCAGGCGGCTTTCGTCTTGCGCGGGGCGCTTGCGCAGGTTCTGTCGCTGGACGAGGCGCAGATACGCGTGATTCACAGCGAGGGCGCGGGCTGTTATGGGCACAATGGCGCCGATGACGCGGCTCTGGATGCGGCGTTGGTGGCGATGGCGTTGCCGGCCAGGCCGATTCTGCTGAAGTGGTCGCGCTGGGACGAACACGCCTGGGAGCCATATGGCACCGCCATGCGCCTGGACATGCAAGCCAGCCTGGACGCCGACGGGGCGATCTGCGACTGGAATCACGATGTCTACAGCTATGCCCATTCGACGCGTCCCGCGCTCGGCTTGGCGAGTTCGGGTTTGTTGGCGGCGCGTCATCTGGCGGGGGCTTTTACGCCGCAGCCGGGCACGGCGATGGGCGGCTATCATTCGGGTGCGCACCGCAATGCCGATCCACTCTACGACTTGCCACGCCGCCGCATCGTGCGCCACGCTGTCAGCGATAGTCCCGTGCGCGTGTCGGCGCTGCGCAGCCTAGGCGCATACGCCAATATCTTCGCGATCGAGTCGCTGATGGACGAGCTGGCGGATGCGGCTAACAGCGACCCGCTGGATTTTCGCTTGCGTCATCTGGGCGATGAACGGGCGCGAGCCGTGCTGCTGGCTGCTGCGGACAAAGCGGGCTGGTCGAGGCGCGACAAGGGCGCGGGCTGGGGCATGGCGCTGGCGCAGTACAAGAACTTGCAGTGCTATTGCGCCATCATCGTGCAGCTGCGCGTCGAGGCCGCGGGCGAGATCGATATGCAGCGCGTGGTCATCGCCGCCGATGCCGGGCAAGTGGTCAATCCCGATGGCTTGAGCAATCAGCTCGAGGGCGGATTCGTGCAAGCCGCCAGCTGGACGCTATACGAAGCGGTGCAGTTCGACAAGCGCGGCATCACCAGCACAGATTGGGACAGCTATCCGATACTGCGCTTTTCCGCCGCGCCCAAGATCGAGACGGTCATCCTCAATCGCCCCGATCAACCCTTCCTAGGCGCGGGCGAAGCGGCGCAGAATCCTGCACCGGCTGCAATCGCCAACGCGATTTTCGATGCGGTCGGCTTGCGCCTGCGCGATATCCCTTTCACGCCGGAAACGCTGCGGGCGGGCTTGCGCGATACGCCCGTCTAAGTGCGTGTAGGGGCAACATATCATGTCGCCCGAAACGGAAAAGGTCAGAATGGTAAAGGGCGACCCAATGGCTCGCCCCTACGACATAGCATTGGACAGGTTTGGAACTGCGCCTATCGCTGCAGCTTGATCACCGTCACATGTTCATTGGGCGCTGCGGCTGGTCCTAGAATCACCGTGCTGTCGCCGACGCAATTTACGGAGAGCGGCGCGTCCACTTTTTCATCCAGCCAGGCTGCCGAACTGACAGCCAACTCCGGCAACTCCAGCCGGCCCGCCGCGGGCCAATCGAATACATGCAGATAGACCGCGTCGCCCTTTTGCGTCGTGCGATATTGATCATGCCCTTGAATCGGACCCGGCTGCGTGCCATAGATCGCCTCGCCGTGCGCATCCAGCCAGGTGCCCATCTCTTGCAGGCGCTCGACGCTCGGTTGTGGCACAGCGCCCAAGGCATCCGGACCGATATTCAGCAGGTAGTTGCCGCCTTTGCTGACGATATCGACCAGGTTTCGGATTAGCTGCGTAGTTGATTTCCAGTTGTGGTCGTGGGTCTTGAAGCCCCAGGTGTCGTTGATGGTGGCTGGCGTTTCCCAGTCGATCTCGGCTTGCAGGTCGGGCGGGATGGCGTTGTCCTGCGCCGTGGCATAATCGCCCAGTTGGTTGCCCAGCCGCCCGCAGACCAGGCAATCGGGCTGGATGGAATGCACCAGATCGAGCAGTTCCTGGCTTTGCTGGCGCTCAATAATGCGCGGCGTATCGAACCAGATGATGGCGATGGGACCATACTTGCTGAGGATCTCGCGCACCTGCGGCTTGACATAGTTGTCGATGTAATCGCCGAAGTCTTGCTCCGCCTCGTCAAAGTCCCAGGTGTTGCCAAAGCCGTTGGGATGATGCCAGTCTTGCGTCTGCGAATAATAGAGCCCCAGCCTGATGCCTTCGCGCGCGCAAGCCGCTGCCAACTCGCCCAGCGCATCGCGTCCAAAGGGCGTGCCATCGACAATGTTGTAGTCGGTCTCGGCGCTGCCATACAGGCAAAAGCCATCATGGTGCTTCGAGGTCAAGACGATGTACTTCTGCCCAGCCGCCTTCGCCAGTTTGACAATCTCGTCGGCATCATAATTGACCGGGTTGAATTGCGGCGCAAGCTTTTCATATTCAGCGATGGGAATCTCCGCGCGCAGCATGATCCACTCGCCGATGCCGGGAATATGCTCGCCTTTCCAGACGCCAGCGGGGATGCTGTAGACGCCCCAATGAATGAACATGCCGAACTTCGCCTCGCGCCACCAATCCAGCCGTGGATCCTGGTTGGCACCGGGTCGCTGTCCGCGCTCGGGTTTGAAATACTCGATCTCTGTCATATTTATCCAATCCTTTACATTCGAACTGTAAGGCTTGTCCGCTACTAACAGATGAGAGTTGCCATCGCTCCATCTGCGCGTCCACACTGCCGGTTGAATAGGATGGCGATGTTGTAGGCGGCTGTTTTCGCGGCTATTCGCG
>DAOUJB010000438.1:0-2357 GCA_034423155.1 Anaerolineae bacterium
AGGATGATCGTCTCCGACCACTGGCGGTCGCGGCGTTTGATATTCAGCGTATAAGGCGAATGACGGCTGATCGGCGTTTCGCGCGCTGGTCCGCGATTGTGATGAAATACAAAGTTGCCTAGGCTGTAAAAGATCGGCGCCCCCTGCCAGACTTCGACTTCTTGCAGCGAATGCGGATGCGCGCCGACGATCAGATCTGCCCCAGCCTCGACCAAGGCATGCCCGACCTCGATTTGATACTCCGCCAGCCCATCCTGAAAGCGCGGACGCCAGGTCGGCGGCACGCCCCAGTGCATGGCGACGATGACGAAATCGGCGCTGCCGCGCGCATCAGCCACAGCTTGGCAGGCTCGCTGCAAATCGTCTTGCCAGGCGCGCGTGTGCACATAGGGCGCGCTGCCCGGCTGCTCGAGGCTGGCGGAAGGCTCGACATGATAGCTTTCGCTGACATGAATCGGCGCGACGCCAGGCCGCATGTCGGTGGCGGCGGAACCGGGACCCAGCGTCGAGCAGCCACCCAGAAAGGCGATGCGCGTGCCAGCGATATCGACAACTTGCGCGCGCCAAGCTGCATCCAGGTCTGCGCCCGCGCCGACAAAGCGCAAATCATGCTCGCGCAAATTGTCCAGCGTGTCGAAGAAAGCCACCTCGCCATAGTCGAATAGGTGGTTGTTGGCCAGCGTCAGCATGTTGAAGCCGAGCCGCTTGACTTCGGGCAGCAGGTCGGGCGACATGCGCATGTTGATCCACTTTTCGGTTGGCGCGCCGCGAATGCCGACTGGCGCTTCGAGATTGCCAAAAGCGATATCGGCGGATTGCAAGGCAGCGCCGACTTCCGCCAGCGCCGATGAATCGGGCAGGGGCTGCTGCAAGAAAAGGTCGCCAACCAGCGCGATTGTGGGCATGGCTAGACTCGCTCGCCGCCTTTATAGACCGCGGCGATATCGCGCAGCGAGCGGATGTCGGCCACAGGATCGCTGTTGAGCAGCAACAGGTCGGCGTATTTGCCCGCTTCGACCGTGCCGATTTCGTCATCCCAGCGCAGGATCTTGGCGTTGTTGCGCGTGACGATTGTGATGGCTTCCAGCGCTGGCACATCGTTCGCCACGATCAGCTCGACTTCGCGCGCCAATGCGAACCGGTGCGGGGCGAGCGGATTGCCGCCGGCATCGGTGCCACAGCCCAGGAAGACGCCCTTGGATCGCGCCAGGGCGATCGTCTTGCGGATCTGCTTTACGCCCTGCTCGATCATGGGCTTGCGGCGCTCGGCATCGGCTTGCTGGACGGGCGACAAGGGATAGCTCTCCAGGTCGGGGTTGCCCACGCCCACCGTGAGGCAAAGCGCTGCGCCGCGCTCGACCATCATGTCGGCGGTTTCGTCGTCCAGGTAGGTGCCGTGCTCGATAGAATCGACGCCGCCGAGCATGCAGTTGCGGATGCCGCCCGTGCCATGGCAGTGCGCCGCCACGGTCCGCCCCATCATGTGCGCCACTTCGCAGACCGCCGCGATCTCTGCGACCGTGAGCTGGCTGGCGTGAATGTCTTGGCCAGGAGTCGCGCTGCCGCCGGTCGCCATCAGTTTGACGAGGTCTGCGCCAGCTTTGATCTGCTCGCGGGCGGCCTTGCGCATTTCGTCTGGTCCATCGGCTTCGCGGGCGATGAAGTGAGCGTGCCCGCCCGTCATGCTGATGACGCGTCCGGACAGCTTCATGCGCGGTCCTTCGATCCAGCCGCGGTTGATGGCATCGCGCAGGGACATTTCTATGTATTTCTCGCCGCCCACATCGCGGATGGTCGTCACGCCTTGCTGCAGGGTGCGCTTGCAGATTTCGACCGCCTCGAGCACCAGGGCATCGCGCGGCTTTTCCAGCAGGGCGAAAGTGCTCTCCTCGCCGTTGTAACAGATGTGGATGTGCGCGTCGATCAAGCCCGGCAACAGCCACTTGCGGCTGGCGTCGATCTGCTTTGCGGCTTGGGCAGCGGCGGGCAGTTCGGCGGCTGCGCCCACCCAGGCGATGCGCCCATTCTGTACATGCACAGCGGCGTTTTCCAGCGGTTGTCCGCCATTGCCGTCAATCAGAGTCGCGCCAACGAGTACGAAGTTCATGTCATAGTCCTTTCATTCGAGGTCATATCGCAAAAGCGTGATTGCAACCCCACCCGACCCGGCGGGAGTTGCCAGGGGGGCGAGGGAGTCAGTTCTTCCGATGCAGCAGATCCCGCGGCGAGGCAGCTTGCCCGCTCGCTATCTTGGGCGGCGTCATATAAGCGCGCTTGGAATGGCTGAGGCCCGCGCCCAGCATCGCTTCCAGAAACTTCAACTGCACGCGCGCCGGGTTCAAGAAGGGCACGCCCAG
>DAOUJB010000439.1:0-1526 GCA_034423155.1 Anaerolineae bacterium
GTGGGCGTCCGCGCGCGTATATCCGGCGCTTTGGCTTGTGCCGCATCTGCTTCCGCGAAATGGCGCTGGAAGGCGAGATTCCCGGCGTTGTAAAGTCGAGCTGGTAAGGAGGCAGTACTTGTGTCTAATGTGACCAACGATCCTATTGCCGATATGCTGACGCGCATCCGCAACGCCTTGGTTCGCGGCAAGCCCGAGGTGATCGTGCCCAAATCGAAAATCAAGGTGGAGATCGCCCGCATCCTCAAGGAAGAGGGCTATATCCACGATTTCAGCATCGGCGACGAGAGTCCCGTGCCCTTGATCAATGTTCAGCTCAAATACATCGGCAGCCGGCGCGATCGGCAGCCGGTCATCACGCAACTGCGGCGCATCAGCAAGCCGGGGCGGCGCGTTTATCGCAAACGGCGCGAACTGCCCATCGTGCTCAGCGGCACCGGCATCGCCATCGTCACCACACCCAAGGGCGTGATGACAGCGCAGCAGGCGCGGCGAGATGGCGTCGGTGGCGAAGTGCTCTGCTACATCTGGTAGGCAGAAAGGGAAGCGCAATGTCACGCGTAGGCAAGCAGCCAGTCGTGCTGCCCGACAAAGTCAGCGTCAGCATCGACCGCAATAGCGTCACGATTACGGGACCGAAGGGCGAGCTTAGCCGCGACTTCAATCCTGATATGGCGATCCGCCAAGAAAACGGCAGCATCGTTGTCGATCGTCCGTCCGACCAGCGGCATCACAAGGCGCTGCACGGTTTGACGCGCGCGCTGCTGGCGAATATGGTCGAGGGCGTTTCCAACGGCTATCGCAAGACCCTGCAGATCCAGGGCGTCGGCTATCAGGCGACCCTGCAAGGTAGCAACTTGCAATTGCGGCTGGGTCATTCTCACGAAGTCATCGTCGAGCCACCTGCCAATATCACTTTCGATGTGCCAAAAGACTCGCGTGGCTCCATCATTCATGTCGACGGCATCGACAAGCAAGTGGTCGGTCAAGTGGCGGCGGATATCCGCGGCTGGCGTCCGCCTGAACCATACAAGGGCAAAGGCGTGCGCTATCTAGGCGAATATGTACGGCGCAAAGCAGGCAAAGCCGGCAAACGCTAGCCGAGCGCGAAAAGAGGAATTGGAACGATGGCAGATATCATTGGTCGCAGAAAAGTTCAGGCGCGCAAGAGGCGGCACCGGCGCGTGCGCAGGCGCATCTCTGGCACAGCCGAGCGTCCGCGCATGAGCGTCTATCGCAGCAATCGCAACATCTTCGTGCAAGTCATAGACGATATCGCCGGGCGCACCCTGGTCTCTTGTTCGACCATCGACCGCGAACTGGCGCCGCAGCTCGGCGAAAGCAACAAGCTGGAAGCCGCCAAGCTGGTCGGACAGAAAGTCGCCGAGCGCGCTCAAGCGGCTGGCATCAGCACGGTGGTGTTTGACCGCGGCGGATTTACCTACACCGGACGGGTGGCGGCGGTTGCGCAGGCTGCCCGCGAAGCCGGACTGCAAGTTTAGGCGGGAGTTGAAAAGATGGCAGAT
>DAOUJB010000440.1:0-1695 GCA_034423155.1 Anaerolineae bacterium
TCGGCGCAGACCTGCACACAGCGCCAGCAAAGCACGCACTGGGAATAATCGCGCACATAAAATGGATTATCGTCGATCAGCTCGAAATCGCGTTGCTGGGCATGGGGAAAGCGTTGTGGGTCGGCGTCGCTGTCGCGCATCATCTGCTGGATTTCCGGCGCTTCGTCAAGCACGACCGAGGCGTTCAGCATTTCCAGGATGGTGCGGCGGCTGCGCATCACTCGCTCGTTGTCGGTTTCGATCTTGGAATCGGGCTGACAGGCAGCGACGCAAGCCGGCTGCAAGACGCGCCCGTCATCGACATCGACCACGCAAACGCGGCAGAGTCCATTGGGCGTGGTGGCTTCGTGATAACAGATGACGGGGATGGCTATGCCCTGGTCGGCGGCTGCTTCGAGGATGGTCGCGCCTGGCGCTGCCGTCACTTCCCGCCCGTCGATGGTGAGGGTGATTGTGTCGTCTGGCATGTCCTCTGTGCCTCCGTGTCTCAGTAAGACCAAGCAAGTATGGAAAGAAAAAATGAACCACCGAGTACACCGAGTTTAATGAGTATACCGAGTGTCTTTTAGCTCTGTGCCCTCTGTGTTCTCTGTGTCAAAACAATGTGCAGTACTCTGTTCGATTCACCTCAGCGGCAAGGGATCTTCGTATTCTTCGTGCCTTTTTGCGCTCCAGCCCTCCGCCTCAAAACAGCTCCGGGAACTTCTCCATTGCGCTCATGACAGCCATGCCCGCCGTGTGCCCCAGCCCGCAGATGCTGGCTTCGGTCATGGTCATGCCGATGTCGTGCAAGCGATCGCGGTCGCCGGGCAAGGGCGCATCCAGGCGCTCCAGAATCTCCACCTGGCGCTGCGTGCCCAGTTGGCAAGGGAAACATTTGCCACAGCTTTCGTGCTGGAAAAAACGCCCCAGCCGCAGCAGCACATCGCGCAGATCGACCGTGTCGTTGAAGACCATGATCGCGCCGCTGCCGAAAGTGCTGCCCGCCGCGCGCAGGTCTTCGAATGTCAGCGGCACATCAATCTCGTGCGGCAGCAAGAATGTGCCCGCCGCCCCGCCCATCAACACCGCAGCCAGCTGCCCCGTCACGCCGCCGCATTGCCGCTCCAGGAAGTCGCGCAGTCTCATGCCCGGCGCGATTTCGTAGACGCCTGGACGCGCCACATGCCCGCTGACCGATACCAGCTTAGGTCCCGCGCTGCCCGCCGTGCCGATGCTTTTGAACCAGTCCGCGCCACGCGTGATGATGGGCGGCACAGCGCAGAGCGTCTCGACATTGTTGACGGCTGTGGGCTTGCCAAACAAACCAAATGTGGTCGGATAAGGCGGTTTCATGCGGGGGAAGCCGCGCTTGCCTTCGATAGCTTCAAAGAGCGCTGTCTCTTCGCCGCAGATATATGCGCCCGCCCCACGCCTCACTTCAATTGCCAGGCCATCGAGAATGCCTGCCCTGTCGGCTTCGGCGATGGCATCTTGCAAGATCTGCGTCGCTTTTGGATATTCGCCGCGGATGAATATGATGGCGTGATCTGTGCCCACGGCATAAGCAGCCAGCGCGATGCCTTCCAGCAGCAGATGCGGACGATGCTCCATCAGCACGCGGTCTTTGAATGTGCCGGGTTCGCTTTCGTCGGCGTTGCAGACGACATATTTGGGCGCGCCCTCGGCTGCCCGCGTGAACTTCCATTTCAGCCC
>DAOUJB010000441.1:0-1806 GCA_034423155.1 Anaerolineae bacterium
GCACGCGCAATGCCCTGCGCGCCCTGCTGATGGCGCTGCTGGAGCCGTCTGCTTTGCTGCGCAGCTATGAAGACGCCGGCGACTACACCGGTCGCCTCGCCCTCCTGGAAGAACTCAAGGGGCTGCCTTTCGGCGCAGTCTGGGATTATCATTGCGCGCAGCAAGGCGTGCCGGTCGGGATGTCGTTTATGGACGAGATCCGCGCTTACGAGCGAGATGTGCTGGTGGGGCGGGATTAAACCTATCCCTATACCCAAATGAGATGTTGTAGGGGCGACACTTGTGTCGCCCATTTGATATCTTGATTGCCTTGAATTTGACCCTTGAATCGCACCCGTGCGCCCGTATTTTGAATTGGGCGATGCAAACAGCGCCCCTGCAATTGATCACGGAATCTGGCTGTCGCAATCCATAACGAGGTTTCCATGCAACCCTTCCACCCATCCGCATATCGCCATGTCAATTATCTGTGGGACGATGCCCATGCCGACGCGCTGGACTCCGTGGACAGGCTGGCGTATCGCTCCAACTTGCTCGGGGCGGACCAGCGCATCACCAACACGGGCGGCGGCAATACATCCAGCAAATTGACGCAGACCGACCCGCTGACCGGCGCGTCCGTACAGACGCTGTTCGTAAAGGGCAGCGGCGGCGACCTGCGCACCGCCAAGCGCGAGAATTTCGCCTCGCTATACATGGACAAGCTGATGCAGCTGGAAGCGGTCTACAACGCGGCGGCGGTCAAAGGCGTCAAAACGCCGATTGAAGACCAGATGGTGACTATGTATCCGCATTGCGTCTTCAACCTGAATCCGCGCGCCAGCAGCATCGACACACCCCTGCACGCCTTCATCCCGGCCGCGCATGTCGACCATACCCATCCCAATGCCGTCATCGCCATCGCCGCCAGCAGCAATGGCCGCCAATTGACGCGGGAAATCTATGGCGACGCGGTGGCCTGGCTCGACTGGCAGCGCCCTGGCTTCGATCTTGGCTTGCAATTGCGTGATTGTATTGCAGCGAATCCCGGTATTGTGGGTATCGTGCTGGGCGGACATGGGCTGATTAACTGGGCGGACGAAGACAAAGCCTGCTACGAACTTTCGCTGACCCTGATTGAAATGGCGGCGCGTTTCCTGGCCGAGCGCGATCGGGGCGACCGTGCTTTTGGCGGCGTGAAAATCGCCAGCCCGCCCGATGACGCGCGCGACCAGCTGCTGGTCGAGATTCTGCCGCGGCTGCGCGGACTGGTCTCGCAGCAGAATCGTTTCATCGCCACCGTTCAGCACGACGCCGACACACTGGCTTTCGTCAATAGCGTCGATGCAGCGCGCTTGTCAGAGCTGGGCACATCCTGTCCCGATCACTTCCTGCGCACGAAGATCAAGCCGCTGTATGTCGATTGGGATCCACAGGCTGAAGACAGCGCGGCGCTGCTGGAGAAAATGGCAGCGGGCATTAGCCGATATCGCCGCGATTATGCCGCCTATTACAGCGCCTGCCAGCACGCGGACAGCCCGCCCATTCGCGATGCCAACCCCACCGTGATTCTGATCCCGGGCTTGGGCATGATCGCTTTTGGCAAGAGCAAGAGCGAATCGCGCGTGACAGCCGAGTTCTACACCTGCGCGATCGCTGTGAGGCGCGGGGCCGAGGCGGTCGGCGACTATGTTGCGCTGCCGCGGCAAGAAGCCTTTGATATTGAATATTGGGCGCTGGAAGAAGCCAAGCTGCGCCGCATGCCACCGGAAAAATCGCTGGCGCGCAAAGTGGTCGTGGTGGTCGGCGCGGGCAGCGGCATCGGCG
>DAOUJB010000442.1:0-11977 GCA_034423155.1 Anaerolineae bacterium
ATGCCCGCGTTGGTCACGCGCTTGCGAAAGCGGCGCAGCAACTGCTCTTGACTTTCGCCTGGCTTGAGTTTGACAGAAGCCATTCTGTTCTCACCACCTTCGCAATTCTAGGTTCAAGATAGAGTGTACACGACAATGCGCGCCTTATACAGGCTGATTCTCGGTTTGTTCCTGCGATTGCTCTGTTTCGGCTTCGTCCTGCGCCGGCACGACTGCTGATTCTTCCTGCATCTCCGCGGCTTCGGCTTCTTCTTGTGCCTGGGCGGCTTCGGCTTCTTGCTGGGCGGCGGCGACCAGTTCCAACTGGCGTTCTTCCCACTGGGCTTTCTCGGTCTCCGTCACCTCGCTCAGGCTCAAGCCTAGGCGTTGGCGCTCGGATTCGATGCTGATGATGCGCATAAGCAGCTTCTGCCCTTCATAGAGGTGTCGCTGCGGGTTGTCGTCGGGATTGCTGGACATCTGGCTGACATGCAGCAGCGCTTCGATGCCCGGGTCGAGGCTGATGAATGCGCCGAATGTCTCCAGGCGGCTGATGACGCCTTCTACCAACTGGCCGATGTGATACATGTCGTCGACCAGCGTCCAGGGATTCGGCTGCAAGCGCTTCAAGCTCAAACCGATGCGCTTGCCTTGCGCATCCAGATTCAGCACAAAGACATCGATCTTGTCGCCCACCGCCAAGACCTGGCTGGGGTGGCGCACACGGTGCCAAGCCAGCTCGGAGATGTGAATCAAGCCATCTGCGCCGCCCAGATCGACAAATGCGCCGAAGTCGCACAAACCGCTGACCACGCCGCTGCGGGATGTGCCCTCTTGCAGCTCGTCCAGCAACTTTTCTTTGCGGGCAGCGCGATTTTCTTGCTCGGCTTCCAGCTGGCTAAAGACCAAACGCCGGCGCTTGCGATTGACTTCGATGACTTTGACTGTGATTTCGTTGCCGATGAGACTCTGCAAATGCGTAATGCGTTCGTCTTCTTTCAATCCGCGCGGCAGATCAATGACATGACTGGCTGGCACGAAGCCGCGCAAATGCCCAAAGCTGACGATGATGCCGCCCTTGTTGGAATCGCTGATTTCGCCGCTGTAGAGTGTTTCTTCGTTCATCATTTCTTCTGCGCGCAGCCAATCTTCGTTTTGACGGGCTTGGGCAGCGGACAAAATGAGATTGCCCTCGTTGTCATTGAGATTGACAACAGCCACGGCGATCTGGGCATTGACTTCGAAGTCGCGCGTGCTCATGCCCATGCGCTCGATATCGCTGCGCGTGACGATGCCATCTTGCTTCCAGCCGATATCCACGATCAGCCCTTGGCTGTCGATGCCCATGACTGTGCCGCTGACGATATCGCCGCGTTCAATGCTGCTCGCCGCCAGCGATTCCTCCAGCAAGGCAGCAAAGTCCAGCTCTTCCATTGATGCTTCTACTGCGGTTTGTGCCTGCATAACCAACTACTCTCCCCGAACGATTGACTTCCGGATTTGCGGCGAGGCGCTGGGCTGGCGCATGCGCAGCACAGACAACATAAAGCCCGGCTACAGCGGCGCTGCATGACCAGGCTCGGGTAGTTCAGTTCGTCTGTGTCTGCAAAACGAGCAACGCTAAACGACAGATCTGACCTCGCCAACAATCGCCGGCATTGTACAGAGTTGAATGGCCAGTGTCAACCGCGGCTGACGAACAAATCGCTCAGCCGGCTCTCACTCCGGGCTCTCGTCTTCTGCGCCTGGCGGAGGCGATACTGGTTCGTCGGATTCTGTGCCCCAGCGCTGTGTAAAACCGACGCGGCGCTTTTCTGGCTCGAGATGGCTGATGCGCAAAGACATCTGGTCGCCCTTTTGCACATAAGAATAGGGTTCTTTCAGCGCGCCATCGCCCATCTCGCTGAGGTGAAGCAAGCCCTCCAGGCCATCTTCCAGCGCAACAAATGCGCCGAAGTCGACCACATTGGTGACATAGCCATCCACCAGCTGCCCCTCGTGATAGCGGAATTGCGCGTCGTCCCAGGGGTCGCTGAGCAGGCGTTTGCGGCTGAGCGCGATTCGGTTTGTCTGGCGGTCGAGGTTGAGCACGAAGACTTCGATTTCTTGGCCGATCTGCAAGATATCACGCGGATGATCGACGCGGTGCCAGGCCAGCTCGCTAACATGGATCAAGCCATCTGCGCCGCCGATATTGACAAATGCGCCGAAGTCGCGAATGCCCGTCACCACGCCTTTGACGACATCACCAACGCTAAGCTCCGCCAACAGCTGGGCTTTTCGGCGAGCGCGCCATTCGCGCTGGGCTTCGCGTTCGCTGAAGATCAGCCGGCGGCGGTCTTGGTCGACTTCGATGATCTTGACGCTCAGCGTATTGCCGATCAGTTCGCTCATGGCCTCGCGGCGGTCGGCGGACAAGCGCACAGAAACCAGGTGCGAGCCGGGGATGAAGCCCTCCAGGCGATTCCAGCGGACGAGCGCGCCGCCTTTGTTATAGCCGCTGACTTTGACCTCGACCGCATCCTGCGCTTTGAGCAGTTCGCGCGCTTTTTCCCAGTCATAGCGCTGCAATCCCATGTTGATGGAGACGATGAGGTTGTCATTTTGGTCGCGGGGATTGACGATGTATACGGGCACGTTGGCACCCGATTCGAGGCTGGCTCGGAATTCGTCGTCCATGCGCTCGAGGTCTTGCGAGGGCACAATGCCGTCTTGCTTTGCGCCCAGGTCGACGATGATTTCGCGCTCATCAATTTGCAATATGGTCGCTTCGCGGATTTCGCCGCGCCGCGGTGGTGTAAAGGCGAAATCGAAAGACGAGGCAAACATCTCCTCGAAGCTCTCATCTTCGCCGTTGATTGCCTTATATTCACTCATAGGTTTGGGCAAGCCTCCTGCTTGTGCAGGTCATTGTCGCGTCGCAGCATGTTTGCGGATTGGCGTATGGTCTGCTATGTCGCACATGATTACTGCTTTCAATAGTCGCTCTGCGCCTACTCTAACATGAACGAGCGAGTTTTGCGCACACAATGACCGTGCAACATCCTCGCGCCGAGTGGCAACATCATTCAGTATAGCGCAAACTGTCGCGCAAGACACAAAGTCGCAGCATCGTATCAGCACATCAATTTTGCGGGGGTGCGTCGGCATAATCGCGTCCCAGCAAACCGCGGTCGATCTCCCAAGGATAGACGACATAGACATCAGTTACATCGCCATACAAGTCGGGTTTGGCATCGGAAAACAGGCTGCGATATGGATGATAATGCAGCACGCAGTTGAGGGGCGTGCCGCCAGCCGCGCTGACCCGGTCGCGCACGGCGATGCTGGTTCGACCGCTGCCCCAAACATCATCAACCACCAGGGTGCGGCGTCCGCGCAGCAAATCGGGGTCGGGAAATTGCAGGAAACTGGGCCAAGCCATCATGCTGGCGCGCGCGGCAGCCACAAAATCCACCGAAGCCGTGAGCAAGTGCTGGATGCTCAACGCTTCCGCCAACAGACCGCCCGGGATGACCCCGCCACGCGTGATCATCACCATAGCGCCAAAGGGACCCAGCAACTGGATGCGCGGGATCAGCCCATCGATCAGTTCATCGACCTCGTCCCAGCCGATCAGTCGCGGCGGACCCGAATCTTCCGGGCGCATCAACATACATTCTCCCTTTCCCTGCAGCGGCAAAATCAGCGCCGGTAGGATTATAATGAGATTTGCCGCGCTTGCCCAAGTTTGGGTTCGTCGCAGAGGATGGCGATGGGTTTGCCACGGCAGCGAGTCATGACCAGTAGGCAAGAATCGCCCCCGCCACCCAATCGCAAGCGCGCGTTCAACTCGTCGGGACTCATGGCGAAGCCGCGTTTCTTGATCGTGACGCGCCCGATGCCTCGCGCAAGCAGATGACGCCGCAGCCGCTTCAACTGAAAGGGCAGCCACTCGCGGACCTTCCAGCTGCGCGCCCAGGGCGTCTGTGCAGGCTGGTCGAGCGTCAAGTAGGCGATGGTCTCGTCCAGCATTGACGCATCGAGTTGCCGCCCGAGCGTCTGCACCAAACCAGCGCGCAGCACAGCCGGGTCGGGCTCGAGCAGCCAGCCTCGCGGGACAGTGAGGGCGCTGCCAGCCTCGCCGTCGTCGCGCATGTGCAGGGCATCTGTTCCTCGCAGCAGGGTGGCGAAAGGCTGTGCGGCGTCACGATGCAGCCACAGCAGCGCCTTGCTCAGCCGTCCCTCGACAGAAATGAATTCCAGCGCGCCGCCATACGCTGCGATCTGGCGCAAGTCCACGCCCGGCGAAAGCTTGACGGCGATTTCGCGCGCGCTCCATTGTCGCGCCAATGAAAGCGGCGGCCGATACGCCTCCACATGATGGATGCGCCGGCCTTTGTCATCACGACGGGCGGGGTCGAAGAAGATCGCGTCATAGCCAAGCGGTATGCCAGCGCGGATATCACACACCTTGAATTGCGCCGGCAACTGCAGCACGGACGCGTTATGTTGGGCGATGGCGATGTGGACGGGGTCGATGTCCAAACCATGCACTTCGCGATGCGTCGCGGCGAAAGCCAGGCTGTCCGCGCCGATGCCACAGCACAGATCCAGCAGTCGGCTCGACTCAAACTGGCGCGCGCGATATTGGCGCACGAGAAGACCACTGGCTTGCTGCAAACCGGCATCGGTGAAGAGCAAGCGCTCGCTATGCGCAGGGTACTTGGCCGCGGCTTTTTTGCGCAGTCGCAGCGTAGTCAGCACAGCCCCGGCTTCGCGGGCAGTCAGCGATCTGCGCAACTGGCTGAGCAGCGGCAAGGCATTGGCAGCGGACAAATCGGCATTTGCCAGCGAGACCAGCAGCTCGTGGGCGCGGTCGCTTTGCAAGAAGGCGATGTCGTCCAGGCTCAGCGGCATGCAGCAGGCTACTCGTCTGGTGCTTCGGCAGTCGCGGGGTCGATATCGATGGTAATGATCTTTTCGCCGCGCAGCGATTCCAGTGTCGGGTTAATGCGCAGCCCAAACGACCAGGTTTGCGCGGTTTCGCGGCTGAACTTGCCGACCTTGTTGATATCGCGGACGACCCCAGCCAGCACTGCCGGCTGCATGAAGCCGACCGCTTTAGGCAAGCTGCTGAATGCCAGCAGAATCGGTTGTGGCCGGGCTTCGATGGCGACGGCGCGCCAGCTGATTGCGGCATCTGCGCTTCGTGCCCAGGCCGGGCTATTGGGCTGCTGCTGGATGAGCAGATGCAGGTAGCGCCCGCGGAAGCGCGCCATGTCCAGCGAGTCGGCGTCAATGCGGGCGACACTTTGGATGCGCGCCTGTGGCTCGCCAGCGCTGTGGGGTTTTTCGCCGCGGATCAACACGCCAAGGTCATCCAGGGCCGGCTCGATCAAAATGCGCACAAATCCGCATTCGCCCAGAAACTCGCCCAGCCGCTGGCTAACCCTGCCCCGCGAACCCACGGCGATGAAACGGCCGCCCTCGCGCAGCAAAACGAGAGCTTCGCCCAGCAATTCTCTTGTCAGCGGCACATCGCAGGCGACAATGGCATCAAGGCTGTTGGGCTGGCAGGCCGGCTTGGGCAGGACATGCAGATCTGCGCGCACCTCGGACAGGATGGCAGCCGAGCCACCATCCAGGTCCAGCAATCGAAGCGTGGCGGAGCTGGGCGGCAGCTGTTTTGCCATCGCCAGGACGAAGTGCCGCCGCAGCCGCAGCGCCGTCATCAGCTGTTGCTCGCCGCCACCTTGATCAGCTGCAGAAATTCTTCCCATTCTTCGCGGAAAAAGTGCAGGGTAACCGTGCCCAGCTCGACATGATATGTCAACTCATCATCGGCTTGTTGCACTTCCCAGACCAGGTAATTGTCGGTCTCGGCGAGCGCGTTATTGTCGCTGCTGTTCCTGTCGGCCATCTCGATTGGCAACTATCCATCCTTGGCTGCCGGCTTCTCTCCGCGCGGTTTAGCGGCGATTGCGTTCCCCACCGCTGCGTTCCCCACCGCTGCGATTGCCATCGCGGCGCGGTCCACGGCGGTCGCCACCCCGGTTGCCATCGCGGCGCGGTCCACCTCGGCGGTCGCCACCTCCACGGCGTCCACCCCCGCGCGAACCTGCTGCATCGCGGCGTTGCGCCTCTTCGACATCCCAGCCTTCTAGGACAGCTTGGCGGCTGAGGCGGACTCGGCCCGTGCCATCGATATTGATGACCATGACCATGATTTCATCGCCGACGCTAACTTCGTCTTCGACGCTTTTGACATGATAATCCGCCAATTGCGAGACATGCACCATGCCTTCCGAACCAGGCAGGAATTCCACAAATGCGCCGTAATTTTCAGTGCGCGTCACCTTGCCGGTGTAGATATGCCCCAGCTCTGGTTCCTGGACCATGGCTTTGATTTTCTCGATCGCGAGATCGACTTCTGCGCCAGAGTCGCCAGCCACATAGATCAAGCCGTCTTCTTGAATATCAACCTTGACCTGATGCTCGTCTTGCAGCGCGCGCACATTCTTGCCGCCGGGCCCAATGACTGCGCCGATCTTGTCGACGGCGATTTTGAAGCTCTCCATACGCGGGGCGAAGTCGCTGAGCTTGGCGCGCCGCTGTGGCATGGCCGCTTGGATGACAGCGAGGATTTCCAAGCGAGCGTCTTTGGCTTGCGCCAGCGCCTGCCTCATGATGTCGCGCGTCACGCCGGCGATCTTGATGTCCATTTGCAGCGCCGTGATGCCAGCCGCCGTGCCCGCGACCTTGAAGTCCATATCGCCAAGATGGTCTTCCAAGCCCTGAATGTCGGTCAAAACAGCGAGCTTGTCGCCTTCTTTGATCAAACCCATGGCGATGCCGCCGACCGGATTTTTGATGGGCACGCCCGCATCCAGCAGCGCCAAGGTGCTCCCGCAGACGCTCGCCATGGAAGTGCTGCCATTCGAGCTCATGACCTCGCTGACGAGGCGCAGGACATAGGGGAACTCTTCGGCTGGCGGGATCATGGCCAGCAGGGCTTTCTCCGCTAGCGCGCCATGACCGACCTCGCGGCGGCGTGGACCGCGCATCGGGTAGGTTTCGCCAGTGCTGTAGGGCGGGAAGTTGTAATGGTGCATATAGCGCTTGTCGTCTTCGGGGCTTAAGCCATCGAGGAATTGCGAGTCGCGCGGGGTGCCCAGCGTGGCGATGGTCAAGACTTGGGTTTCGCCGCGCATGAACATGCCCGAGCCATGAACGCGCGGCACCAGACCGACTTCGGCAGCCAGCTCACGGATGCTGGCGTGGTCGCGGCCATCGGGGCGGATGCCTTCGTTGACGATGCGCTCACGCACGACCTGCTTCATGACTGTGTCATAGGCGCGTTCGACATGTTTCAGATTGATCGTGCTATCGCCGGCTTCTTGACGAGCGCTATATTCCGCTTGCAGCTCAGCCTGGATATCGCGCAGGGGTTGGCGGCGGGCGGCGCGGTCGCTGTGCGCAGACATGACTTCGCGTATCGGCGCTTCGACCTTGGCGGCGACTTCGGCTTGCAGCGCTTCGCTGATGTCGTCCACGGAGGGCGCCTGTTTCTCTTTGCCAATCTCGCTGCGGATGCGCTGCTGCAGGGCGATAATGTCTTGCAGGGAGTCGTGCGCCAAGAACAGCGCTTCCAGCATGGTGTCTTCGTCGACCTGGTCGGCGTTGCATTCCACCATGTTGATGGCTTCGGCTGTGCCCGAGACGCGCAGGTCGAGCGCACTGTCGGCCATGTCGCTGTAGGTGGGGTTGACTGTCAATTCGCCATCGACCAAGCCAACACGCGCGCCAGCGACCGGACCATTCCAGGGGATATCGGAGATCATCAGCGCAGTGCTGGCGGCGATGATGCCCAGCATATCGACATGATGCTCTTTGTCGTGAGAAAGCGACATCAAAATGACTTGCACTTCGTTGCGCATATTCTTGGGGAAGAGCGGACGCAGCGTACGGTCGATGACGCGCGAGGTGAGGATCGCGCCTTCGGACGGTCGGCCTTCGCGGCGAAAGAAACCGCCCGGCACGCGTCCGCCAGCATACATCTTTTCTTCGTAGTCGACGCTGAGCGGGAAGAAGTCCAGCCCGGGACGCGGCGAGCCCATGGTCGTGGAACAGAAAAGCATGGTATCGCCCATGCGCACGGTGACTGCGCCGCCGGCTTGCTGGGCAAAGCGTCCCGTCTCGATGATGACTTCCTTGCTGCCTACATGGCAGCGGTATTCGCGTATATCCAGTGTCATACAATTCTCCATAGATTGAAGGCGCGCGCGCAGCGAATGCGCATACGCCCGGCGACCACTGCTGCGGTCGCGTTGACTGTGAGTTGATGATTGCCTGTCGGCCTTGTCGTAATGCGGAGGCGCAAAGCGAACGGGTACATCAGCGGCGCAAGCCAAGCCGTGCCAGCAACTCCCGGTAGACTTCCGGCTTTTTGCGGGCGATGTACTTCAGTTGGCGGCGGCGCTGACCGACCAGCTTCAGCAGGCCGCGCCGCGAATGCTCGTCCTGGTTGTGAACCTTCAGGTGCTCGGTCAATTGCAGGATTCGATGGGTGAGCAGCGCAATTTGCACCTCGGGCGAACCTGTGTCGCCGTCTTCGCGAGCGTAGTCTTTGATGATCTGCGTCTTTGTTGCTTTATCCAATGGCATGCTTTCCGTCCTTTCGCTAGCCACCAGACAGGCAGGAGCGGTTGCCTGTCGGTCAAGATAAACGCGGCGATTGTAGCAGTCGCGTCTGTGCGCGGCAAGTGTCAGCTAGCCGACGGCTTCTTGGATCTCGTCGACATCGTCGTTGGCGACCAGCTTGACAGTATGGTGGGTGCGGAACAAACTGAATTGATCGGTTCGACCAGGCAGCGGATTCAGCACATTTTCGCTGCGCATGATCGACAGCCACAAGCCGACATCCCAATCGCTATTGAGCTGCAGTGCGACCGCCTCGTGCGTGATGCCATCGTTGTTTCGATACATGCCCAGCAGCACGCGCACGAATTCGTCTCGCTCGGCCAGCAGCGCCGCCACAAAGGCGTTGTTCTCGTTTAGCTCGATGCCTTTGGTGTTGTAGTCGCTGCGCGGGTTGGCATATTCGTTGACGCTGACCATGTCGTTGACCAGCAGATACTCCACCGCGTTTTGGAAAGCCACGCCGCCGTCGTGCTCGCGCAACCGCCTGTGCAGGCTGCCCAATGGACACCAGGCGAAGTTGCGGAAGCTGGTAAATTGCTGGACGCTGACTACAATGCGCGCCACCATGCTGGCGACATCACTGTCGTACTCGACCATCTGGTGCGGCGGCACGCCTTTCCACTTTTGCGCGCTGATATCGACATTGACCGGTTCGGGCTCTGGCTGCGTCACGGTGAGCGGATCGCGGACTTCGGGCAGGCGAATGACAGGCACGAGGTCGTCTGGATTGTGGCGATGCGGCACCAGGTCTCGCTGCAAGACTCGTTCGCGCACCAGGCAGTCGATCCAGTGCGAGCGCCATTGGTCGCTGTCGTTCATGCCCGGGCGGCTGAGATCGCGCTCCATAGCGATGCCCTTGAGCAAGAAGCCATAGTTGACATATTCCCAGCTGCGCGTGGACAGTGTATTGGCGACTCGGCGCACCAGGCGATTGACGATCAGCAGCGTTTTGTCGACGATTGGATGCTGAAAGTTCAAGTCGATTGCGCCTGGCTCGTCTTGCTCCGCCAATATGCCCAGCGACAAAGCTTGCGAAACCAGGTCTTGCCCGCGTTCTGTCGAAATGACATCGCCGACCACATTAAGCTGGCTGATGAGCGCATCGATCGTGATGGTCGCCTGCGAACTGGCGCTGCTCAAGCGGAAGAATTGGATGATGACGCTTGACCACTGCGACGGAATGAAGCTTTCCGTATCGTCCTCGGTATCGACAATGCTGAGCGACTGATGGGTGCGCAGATCGGTGAAGTCGTCAATATAGTCCAGCCGCAGCGAGGGATGGTCTTGCAGCAAGCGACCGGTGCTGCCGCGCACGCCCCAGACGACGACTGTCTTGCGCTTTTGCAGAAGCGTGTTGATGACATCGTTGAAATCGCGGTCGCCAGTAGCCAAGATGATGACATCGCCCGATTCGGGATAATCGGCATCGGCCAAGACATCGCGGGCGATGCGGATATCGGCGCTTTGCTTGCCGGGCAGGTGAAAGACAGGATCGATATTTGACTTCATCAGGCGCGATGGGGCGTCATCGGCGACTTCGCGCCCCCCGCTGTCGACCAATGGCGGCAAGGCACCACGCTGTCCCCAGGGCGCATAGGCCGCAGTCTTGACCAGCTGTCCGTGCGCTTGTGCTTGGGAGACCATGCGGTCGATTAGGTGATCGAGGTTGACGACATAGCCCTGTTCGTTGAGGCTGATCGAGATATTTTCAAAGTCGATGTATACCGCGACATTCTTAATTCGCTGGATGCCGACCAGCGAGTCGAGGCGCTGAACAGCAATGCGGTCGCTCAGGAGTCCAAAATCCAGCGCATCCTCGTCGATGCCCCACAAGCGAATGCGCGAATTGGCTGAGAACTCGATCTTGGGCAGCAGCGCCAGCAGGTCATTGCGGGTAGTTGCCATGATGAGCCAGCTCAAGGGCGTGCTCTTGGGCGGGAAGAACTCCGCCAGCAAACATTGGTTGGTGCGCGCCCGATCTTGGATGTCGAATGTTTCGTAGCCGGCCGTCTGAAATATGGCGCGCGTCTCTTTGGGCAAGTTGCTGCTGTCTGCGCTCCAACTGGCAAAAGCGATCGCCCGCAACAGGTTCGATTCAATCAGGCCAGCCACCATGATGGCATTGGCACGGATAGCGACTGCCAATTCCTGCAGGTCGACCTTGTTATTGGCGGCGTATTCCAGCAGATCGTCTACATCTACGAGCAAGCAAGCATTCATCATCTTTTTCCAAGAATCACGAACCCACTAAATCCTGATGAAACCCCGACAGAGAACATTCGGCGTCCATGTGGCAGCACGAGGGTTCAATTTGCGATATGTTCTACGCTGGAAAATCATCTTGTCGTAACAAAAAATCCAGGTTAGTTCGCTGCACATCCATTAGCAGTCTACAGCAAGAATCCGATTGTTTCAATTTTCACAATAGCGAAACACGTTAGAAGTTTGTTAATAATCTGAACTATCAATATGCCTTGGCGAACAAAGCCACCTTGTCGGCGCTGTTTTCCGTTATGATGCAGTTGCCAGCGCGGTCTGGTTGATCGAACGGAAAGCAGCGGATTGTGGCGCCTGTCTCGTCCTTGACCCGCTGTTCATCGGCATCGCTGCCCGCCCAGGCTGCCCTCGCCCACTCGCCCGCTTCAATCACAGCGCAAAGCCCCGCATAATCATCGACATCGACAATATGTGCGTCGCGAAAGGCGCGAGCTTCATCCAGCAGGCTGCGCTGAATATCGACGAGCAGGTCGCGCACGACATCTGTTATACCCGCTTGGGGCACAAACTGCTTACCCGCCCGGCCCGGCACATCGCGTCGCGCAAGTACCGCATTGTCGTTCTCGACATCTTTGGGACCAATCTCCATGCGCACCGGCACGCCGCGCATCTCCCAGTCATTGAACTTGAAGCCGGGCGATTGTCCCTCGCGCCGATCGACATGGACGCGAATGCCGGCCGCTGCCAGCTCAGCGCAAAGACGTTCGACCGTATCCATGACAGCGCTGCGCTGGGCGTCGCGGCGGATAATCGGCACAATCACCACTTGATAGGGTGCCAGCTTGGGCGGCAGCCGCAGGCCTTTGTCATCGCCGTGCGTCATGACGACTGCGCCCACCATGCGCGTGCTCAGCCCCCAGCTGGTCGTCCAGCAATACTCTTGTACATTGTTCTCGGACAGGTAGTCGATTTCGAAGGCTTTGGCGAAGTTCTGCCCCAGATTGTGGCTGGTGCCCGATTGCAGCGCTCGCTTGTCGCGCATCATGGCTTCGATTGTGTATGTGCGCAGGGCACCGGCGAAGCGCTCCATGCGGCTTTT
>DAOUJB010000443.1:0-6357 GCA_034423155.1 Anaerolineae bacterium
TTGCGCACTTCGGGCTTTTCTTGCACGCGCACGCCGCCGCCCTCGCTGAGTTCGATGACTTTGCCGAGGAATTGCTCGTAGACCTGGCCCAGGATATCGGCGGGCAGCACAGAAAATTCGTAGGGGCTGAAGGGAAAATACAATTTTTTGATGATGCGGCGCAGGACTTCGTCGGGGATGTGCATGCGCAGCGACAGGTGATCGGGCTGGCTGGCGCGCTCTTCCTTGCCGAAGTGGAACAAGCCCGAATTGTATTTGTCGTCGGCTTCGTTGAAGAGGATTTTCAGCTCTGCATAGACTTGCTTGCCCTCGGCGGCGGCGCTGCGCAGGCGTCCATAGGCTTCGATATCGCGGTCTTCGGCGATGCGCAGGAAGACGATGCGGTCGATTGTGCGCTGCACCAGCAGGTTCAGGTCGCGCTGGCTGAGCTGGCGGTTGTGCAGGGCGATTTCTTTTGCGAGGGCATCGCGCCAGCTTTCCATCTCGCGCAAAAAAGCCTGGTCGACGCTGGAGACGCCGCGCACGCGCTTGCCATCCACCCATTCGCGTAATGATCCGCTGGCGACAGCTTCGCGGCTGAAACGGGCTGCGAGCTCGTCCCATTTGTCGATGTAATCGCCATACTGAAAATAGCGCAGGCGGGCTATGTCGGCGGCGTCGCTCTTGTCCGGCTGGATGCGGCAGTCGTAAATGCTGAATTCTTCGAAGTCGGTCAAGACGCTGACGGGGGTAGTGCCCGACCAGCCATAGCGCCGCAGTTGAAAAGCTGGACCGGAGTCGCGCTCGACATTCACATGCGGCATTTTGGTCTCGACGTAGAAATGGGTTGTGCTGCCGATGTGGAAGCTGTAATCGGGCCGCTTGGATCGTTCGATTCCGTCGTCCCACACTTTGATGCTCGGTTCTTTCCGCACCTGCTCTTTCGCCTGCAGATCCCAGCCCAGCGCGCTGAACAGCGGATCGACATACCAATCTCGCAACTCCGTTTCGCTGCCGGGCTTGTCTCGGTCGAATTTCTCGATCAGGCGGTAGATGCTGTCGGGCGCGCTCATCACCCCTCCCCCACGACAACCAATCCCGCGCCGACACGCCGCCCCCAGGGGCTGGGACTCGCCTCCGCAGCCGCCTCGGTAATCGCGTGTTTCGCCAGCGCCGCTTCGTCGAAGACGATCCCAACCCCCGGCGAATCGCCCAGCACGATATGCCCGTCTTCCACGCGGCTGTCATGCGCAAACACGACATCGCGCCCGGCGTCCACCACTTCCATCCAGATGTGATTGGGCAAGACGGCGGCGAAGTGCGCCATGTAGTTGCCCGGGCAATTCATCACCGAAACCGGCAGGTCGAATCCATCCGCCATCTGCGCGACCCGCCAAGCGCCGCTGATGCCGCCTGTGCCCACGCCGATCTGCAGAATGTCAGCTGCGCGCGCCGCGATCAACGGTCGGAAGTCGGCGGCATCATCCAGATTTTCGCCCGTCGCCACCGCCGCGTCCACCGCATCCGACACCTTGCGCAAGCCCGCTGCATCCCAGCGCCGCGCCGGCTCTTCCGCCCAAAAGATTTCGTAATGCCGCTCGAAATAACGGATATGCTGGATGGCTTGCTTGGGCGACCAATATTCGTTGGAGTCGATCAGCAGCACGGGCGTCTCCCCGCTGGTCGCCAGGGCATCGTGCATGATCCCAATGCGCCGCAGGTCTGCCTCGCGGTCCAAGCCGACTTTCAGCTTGCCGGCCGTGATGCCACGCGCCGCTTGTCTGCGATAAAATGCGCCGATTTCTTCATCGCTCAGGCACAGGTCGATGCCGCTGGCATACGCGCGCACGCGGTTGCTGGCTGCGCCCAGGCACTGCCAGAGCGGCTGCCCGGCGGCTTTGGCTTTGATGTCCCACAGCGCGATATCCAGCGTCCCGATGACATCGGTGATTGCGCCGCGGTTGCCGCCTTTGAAAGCGAAGTTCGCCATGCGCTGCCACAAGCCGATAACGCCGCGCGGGTCTTGCCCAAACAGCAGGTCGCGCGCCATGCTTGCGATCGCCCCCGCCTGCCCGGGATTGCCCAGCGCCACGCCAGTAATGCCCGCGTCCGTATCCAAAAATACCGCCAGCCCGGCATAAAGCGAGCGTCCGCGCGGGTTGTTGGCATCGCCGATCGCGCGCGCCATCTCGTGCTGGAATGCGCATGTGCGGATGTCCGTGATTTTCATAGTTTTCCCCTAAATCTCCCAAACAAATGTTACTTGTAGGGGCGATACTTGTATCGCCCAAAACGCCGCCGTTGACCATGTGGGCGACTCAAGAGTCGCCCCTACGGAATTGATTCCGGTTGTTGCTTTACTTTATTGGAGATATTTCTGTGGTCAATCGTTACTCCAACTCGTCAGATGCGTGCATCGCCCGCAGCGCTTTCTTGTCCATTTTGCCCACGCCGGTCTTGGGAATCTCGCTGACGACCACATAGCGGTCGGGCAGCCAGAATTTGGGAAATGTTCGCAACAGGCATTCATTCAGCTCGGCGTGATCGCAGCTATCAGCCAGCGGCACGAGCACAGCCAGCGGTCGTTCGCCCCAGCGCTCGTCGGGCACAGCGATGACGGCGGCTTCGCGCACGGATTCCTGCGACATCAGCGCATTTTCCAGGTCGACGGACGAAATCCACTCGCCGCCGCTCTTGACCAGGTCTTTGGTGCGGTCGGTGATGGTCATATAGCCGTTGGCGTCTATCGTGCAGACATCGCCGGTGCGAAACCAGCCATCGGGCGTGAAGTGCTCTTCGTCATGCTCAATGCGGAAATATTGCCCGGCCACCCAATATCCGCGCACTTGCAACTCGCCCATGGTTTCGCCATCCCAGGGCAAGGCAGCGCCCGAGTCGTCCACGATTCGCGCTTCGACGCCGGGCACGAAGTAACCTTGCTTGGCTTTGATATCGAGGCGGGCTTCTTCGTCCCGGTCGGCATGGCGCGATTGCAGCTTGGCCACAGTGCCGATCGGCGAAAGCTCGGTCATGCCCCAGGCGTGCACGACATTGACGCCCAGCTCGCGTTCGTAGGCTGCGATCAAGCCGCGCGGCATGGCCGAACCGCCGACCACCAGCTGCGTGATGCAGGAGATGTCGCGCGGGTTCGCCCGCAATTCGTGATACAGCCCATTCCATATCGTGGGCACGCCAGCCGCGATGGTGACGCGTTCACGCTCGATCATCTCGGCCAAGGGCGCGGGCTGCAAGTGCGGACCAGGCATAATCATGGTCGCGCCAGCCCAGGCGCAGGCATAGGGCAGCCCCCAAGCCATGGCGTGGAATTGCGGCACGACCGGCAGCACGACATCGGCTTCGGTGGGACCAATCGCCGCGGCCGCCAGCACGCCCAGCGTATGCAGCATCATGGAACGATGGCTGTAGAGCACGCCCTTGGGCAGGCCCGTGGTGCCGCTGGTATAACACAAGCCCATCGCCATATTCTCGTCTGTGCAGCGGGGGGCGAAGTCATCGCTCGCTTCTGCAATCAGGTCTTCGTAGAGCGCTGCGCGGGGCAGGCGGCTCAGGGCGCTTTCATCGCAGTTGAAAAGCAGAAAATGCTCAACCATGTCCAGCTGGCCCGCGATCGGCTCCAGCAGGGGCAGCAGCGTGCCATCGACGATGATGATCTTGTCGCCGGCGTGCTCGATGATGAACTTGAGCTGCTCGGCGGACAAGCGGATGTTAAGCGTGTGGCAGACTGCGCCGGCCATGGGTATGCCGAAATAGCATTCGAGGTGTTGATAATTGTTCCAGGCGAATGTGCCGACGCGGTCGCCCGACTCCACGCCCAAGCCCGCCAGCAAATCCCCCAGCTTCTTGACGCGCGCGGCGAAATCGGCATAGCGGTATTCGTGCCAAGTGCCATCGGGCAATTTCGTTTTGATGAGCTTTTGCGGCGTCATGCGCTCGGCGTGCTCAACGATTTTGTCCAGCGTCAGCGGGTAGTCCATCATTAAGCCTGGCAGCATGTTCGGGCTCCTTGTCTCAGTCATTTTGGCGCATGCAAGCTATTCCGGCGTCACATAGGCAGCGGTGATGCCGCCATCGACAACGAAGCTGCTGCCGGTGACAAACGAAGACTCGTCCGATGCCAGATAGAGCGCGGCTTTGGCGATTTCGTCCGCTTCGCCGAAGCGCCCCATGGGGATGTGCACCAGCCGCCGCCCTTTCTTTTCGTCCGTGTTCAGGTATTTCATGAGCAGCTCGGTGCGCAGCGGACCGGGACACAGGGCGTTGACGCGGATATTTTCCTGCGCATGCACGACCGCCAGTTCCCGCGACAAAGCCAGCACGGCCCCCTTGCTCGCTGTGTAGGCCAGCTGTGGCGTGGCCGCGCCCAGCAGCGCCACGAAAGACGCTGTGTTGATGATGCTGCCGCCGCCAGCCCGCCGCAGCGCTGGAATGCCATATTTGCAGCCCAGGAAGACGCTTTTGACATTCACTTCAAAGGTCAAATCCCAGACGGCTTCGCTGGTGTTGATGGCGTCATCGTCATCGGCATGGCTGATGCCGGCGTTGTTGAAGAGGATGTCCAGCTTGCCAAAAGTCGCTTCGGCAGCCGCGATCATCTGCTGGCAGTCGGACGCACGAGAGACATCGGCATGGACATAGGCGGCATTTCCACCGCTTTGTACGATCTCGTCGGCGCATTGACGACCGCTCTGCTCGTTAATATCGACCGCGATAACTGCTGCGCCGGCCTGGGCAAAGAGCTGCGCGGATTGCCAGCCGATGCCGCTGCCTGCGCCGGTGATGAGCGCTATTTTGCCTGCCAGTCGCATGCTTCCCGCCTTTCCTAGATCTGCTCAAAATAACGCTGGCGCTCCCAATCGGTCACGGCGCTGCGAAAACTTTCGGTCTCTTTGTGAAAGAAATGGCTGTAATGCGCCACGACTTCTGCGCCGAAAACAGCTTTGGTGAAGTCGCTGCGCTCGAAGTTGTCGGTCGCTTCTTCCAGTGTCGCGGGCACGCGTGGCAGGTGTCGCGCTGCATACATATCGCCTGCAAAGACTGTAGGCGCTTCGATTCGGTTGCGGATACCGTCCAAGCCCGATGCCAGCGCCGCCGCATAAGCCAGATAGGGATTGCAATCTGCGCCCGGCACGCGACATTCAATGCGCAGGCTTTGTCCCGCGCCCACCACTCGGAAGCCAGCCGTGCGGTTGTCATAGCTCCAGGCGATGCGCGTCGGCGCCCACGAGCCATCTTCATAACGCTTGTAGGCATTGACCGTCGGCGCGTAGAACGCCATCAGTTCTGGCAGATGCGCCAGCCAGCCGCCCAAAAACCAGCCGAATATCTCCGAGCCGCGCACTGCGCCAAAATCCTTATCGCCGACGAAAATGTTGCGCTCGCCGTCTGTGAGACTCAGGTGAATGTGGCAACTGCTGCCGGCTTGTCCCGCGTGTGGCTTGGCCATGAAAGTGATGCTGCAGCCTTGCGCATCGGCGATTTCTTTCATGGCTTGCTTCATCAACGCGTGGCGGTCTGCCATAGCCAGCAGGTCGGCATAACGGATGTTGATCTCGTGCTGCCCCAAGCCCCACTCGCCCTTGCTGCTTTCGACTGGGATGCCGGATGCCTTGAGATGCCGGCGGGCGGCGGCGGTGAAAACTTCTTCGCGCGTGCCTTGCAACAGATGATAATCTTCCAGGTACCAGCTCAGCGGCTGCAAATCGGCATAGCCTTTTTCGTGCGCCCCGCGGTAAGAATCGCGGAAGATGTAATATTCCAGCTCGGACGCGGCTTTGACCGCATAGCCCATGTCTTCGGCTGCGCGAATTTGTCGGCGCAGAATGCTGCGTGGCGCAACAGAAACAGGCTGATGCGCGCGTTCATCTTCCAGATCGCAGAGCACAATGGCGGTCTTTTCCAGCCAGCTGGCCAGGCGCAGGGTGTCCAGGTCGGGCGCGAGATGAAAGTCGCCATAACCCAACTGCCAGTTGGCGAAGTCGTAGCCGGGCACGGGTTCCATTTCCATATCGGTGGTCAGCAGATAATCGCAGGCGTGGCTGCCCTGCTGCGCGGCTTGCTCGACGAAGTATTCGGCATCCAGCCGTTTGCCCAACAGCCGTCCGTAATGGTCGCTGAAGGCGATGATGACCGTGTCGATGTCGCCGACGCCGACTCGCTCTGTCAAGCCGCTCAACGACAGCATGCCTCGATCCATGTTCATTTTTCCCGCAACCCGAACAACCCCGCCGCCACAGTCTTGCTTTGGGACCAGGCATCCAGCTCGACGATGCCTTCCACACCCCGGCTGTAGAGCGGACTCGACTCGTCCAGCGGCAGCTTGACAGCGCGCCCGGTGACAGCCGATTCATAAGCGCCCAG
>DAOUJB010000444.1:0-2673 GCA_034423155.1 Anaerolineae bacterium
ACGACAGTCGTGCAGCCGGGACCAGCCCGCGATCACACCGAGCGCATGCTGCGGTCGATGGGCGCGCGCCTGGACGAAAATGGCAACGAACTGACCATCCACCCCTGCGCCGAGCTTGCGCCACTGGATATCCAGGTGCCCGGCGATGTGTCATCGGCCGCATTTCTGCTGGTGGCTGGTCTGCTCGCGCCGGGCAGCCAATTGACGATACGCGGCGTCAACCTCAATCCTACGCGCACCGGGCTGCTGGATGTGCTGGGCGAGATGGGTGCCGATACCCGCCTGGCGAATGTCGGCGAACAAGCTGGCGAACCTATCGGCGACATTCTGGTGCGGCATAGCTCGCTGAAAGGCATCCAAATCGGCGGCGAGACCGTCGTGCGCATGATTGACGAATTCCCGATTCTCATGGTCGCGGCGCTGCAGGCCGAGGGCGAAACGATCGTGCGCGATGCCCGCGAGCTGCGCGTCAAAGAGACCGACCGCATCGCCGTCATGGCGGGTGAACTGCGCAAACTGGGCGCCGTCATTGAAGAGCGCGAAGATGGCTTCCGCATCCTTGGTCCACAATCTTTGTCGGGCGGGCAGGTCGATGGCCATGACGACCACCGCATCGCCATGAGTTTGACCGTCGCGGGCTTGTCGTCTGCAGAAGGCGCGATCGTAACGGATGCAGCTTGCGCGGACGATAGTTTTCCTGGCTTCGCCGAGACTCTGCAAAAGCTGGGCGCGCGGCTGGTGGCGAAATAATGGCACAAAAGCGCGTCGGCGTCATCGGCTTCCCGGTCGAGCACAGCCTCAGCCCGGTCATGCACAACGCGGCATTCGCGGCGCTGGGCATGGACGACTGGCTCTATGATGCCATGTCCATCCCGCCGGATATCTTGCGCCTGGGACTGCGCGAGCCTATGCAGCACGGCTATATCGGCATCAATGTCACGGTGCCGCACAAAGAAGCCATCATGAACTACGTGCGCCCGGACGAAACAGCGCGTGCCATCGGCGCAGTCAACACAGTCGACTTCCGCACGGGCATCGGCACCAACACGGACGCGGCTGGCTTGCTGGATGATCTGGCTGCCAACGATGTGCCTGTGGCGGGCGAGCGCGTGCTTGTGCTGGGGGCGGGCGGCGCGGCGCGGGCGGCGGTTTTTGGCTTGGCGCGGGCCGGGGCGACTGTGGCTATCGTCAACCGCACGATGAAGCGCGCGCACAGGCTGGCCAAACAACTGCATGACAGGGCGGGCATCGGCGGCGTGCAAGTGATGACCCTGGACGAAGCCGCCAGCTGGGGCATGTCGCTGATCGTCAATTGCACATCGGTGGGCTTGCACCCGCATATCACGCAATCGCCCTGGATATTCGGCGTGCCCTTCCCGACAGGCGTGATCGTGTACGATATGGTGTATCGTCCCGCCAATACCGCGCTGATGCAGCAATGCGTGGCGCATGGCGGACGGGCGATCGGTGGGCTGGGCATGCTGGCGCGACAAGGCGCGATCGCGTTTGCGCTGTGGACGGGCCTGCAGCCGCCCATTGAGGTGATGATGGCTGCACTGCGTTCGGCGCTGGAAGACAAAGGCGAGGACTAAATAGACGATGCCGATCCGATTCTTCACCGCCGGCGAAAGCCACGGACCAGGCTTGACCGCCATCCTGGAAGGCATGCCGGCTGGCTTGCCACTCACGGGCGAGGACATCAACCGTGATTTGCGCCGCCGCCAAATCGGCTATGGCAGTGGCGGGCGCATGCAAATCGAGAAAGACAAGGTCATCCTCACCGCCGGCGTCATGAACGGCCTGACGACTGGCGCGCCTATCGCCATTCAAGTGCAGAATCGCGACTTCCGCAGTTGGAAAGAGCGCGATATCACGCCCATCACCACGCCGCGACCCGGGCACGCAGACTTGACCGGCGCGGTCAAATATGGCTACCGCGAGCTGCGCCTGTCGCTGGAGCGAGCCAGCGCCCGCGAGACCACCATGCGCGTGGCTGTCGGCGCGATCTGCAAGACCTATTTGCGTCAGTTTGGCGTGCGCATCGATGGCTATGTCTCGCAGCTCGGTCATATCATGGCCGACCTGGCTGACATGTCGCTGGATGAGCGCATCGCCCGCAACGAAGACAACGACTTGCGCTGTCCCGATCACGAGGCGGCAAAAGAGATGCACGATTTGATACGGCAAATCAAGATCGACAAAGATACGCTCGGCGGCGTCTTTGAAGTGGTCGCGCAGGGCGTGCCGCCTGGCTTGGGCTCGCATGTGCATTACGACCGCAAGCTGGATGCCCGGCTGGTCGGCGCTATGGTCAGCATCCAGGCCATGAAAGGCGCGGAGATCGGAAGCGGCTTCGACAATGCTGGCAAGCGCGGCTCGCAAGTACATGACGAGATTGTGGTAGATGACGCCGGCAACTTGTCGCGCAGCAGCAATCGCGCGGGCGGGCTGGAAGGCGGCATCAGCACGGGCGAGCCCATCATCGTGCGCGTGGCTATGAAGCCGATTTCCACCATGCTGCGCGGCGCAGAATCGGTCGACCTGGCAACTGGCAAGCCCACCCCGACCGTCTATGAACGCAGCGATTTCTGCGCGCTGCCGAGAGCCGTCCCGGTCGGCGAAGCCATGATGGCGATCGTGCTGGCCGATGCGCTGCTGGAGAAGCTGGGCGGC
>DAOUJB010000445.1:0-5901 GCA_034423155.1 Anaerolineae bacterium
CAGCACCAGGCCAAATTCGGCTTGTTCGCCCACAGCCAGGTCGGGCGGCAGCTGCGAAACCAGCCAGAACAAGCCAGCCATGAACAGGTTGATCGCGCCGGAAGCGAAGATCAACAGGCGCGCGATGCTGGCGCTGGATACTTTGTGCACCATATCGCGCAGGGTGAAGGTGATGGGATAGATCAAGGTGCCGCCAGCAATGCTGAAACCCGCGATGGACAAAATGCGCAAACCAGCGACATCCGCCAGCATCTGCACAGCGACATAAAGTACAGCGACCAATACCAGCACATGCAGCGAGCGATGAGTCACGGCGGGGGTCTCCGTCGAGTGGACGCATGTTCATTGTACATGTGGATATTGGCTTGGCGAGGTGGATAGATTACGGGCGAGTCAACGCCTCGCCCCTACGATGAAACCACTCGGCGCGAATCGTCATCCCCCTGACTCGACAGGGGTTTTCGCTTCGTTTTCCAGCAGCTTGCGTTTGCGTTCGATGCCCCAGCGATAGCCGCCGAGCTCGCCATCTTTGCGCACGACGCGATGACAGGGGATGACCAGGGCGACCGGATTGCGCGCGCAAGCCTGTGCCACGGCGCGAGTCGCTTTGGGCTGGCCGATTGCCGCGGCGATATCGCTGTAGCTGCGCGTCTCGCCGACCGGGATCGCTTGCAAGGCTGCCCAAACGCGATGCTGGAATGCTGTCGCGCGCAGATCCAGCGGCAAATCCAGCGCCGGTTGCCAGCCCTTCAGCCAGGCGATAACCTGCGAAGTCCACCCGCCCAAAACCTCATCATCGCGCAGCCGCTCGGCATTGGCGAATTCTTTTTCGAAGTCGGCGATCAGCGCGGCGCTTGCGTCGCCCAGGCTCAGCTTGCAGATGCCGCGGTCGGTCGCGCCAACCAACAGCCAGCCCAGCGGACAGGGCAGCACACTGTAAAAAATCGTCAAGCCCGCGCCACGCTTGCGGTAAGCCGTTGGCGTCATGCCGAGTTGCTGGTCGCTGTGTTCGTACAAGCGACTCGTCGAGCCATAGCCGGCCGCATAGATGGCCTCGGTGATGCGTCCGCCACCGCGCAGCTCCGTCTTGAATGCTTCCAGCCGCAGCTTGGCCGCATATTCGCGCGGCGTAAAGCCGGTCGCTCGTTTGAATATGCGCTGCAAATGCCCGGGGCTGAGGTGAAAGCGCTCGCCCAGTTGCGCCAGACTGATGCTTTCGGGCTGTGCCGAGCGCAGATAATCGCATATTCGTGCTGCCAGGTGGCTGTCATGTTTGCTAATTGCTTCGCCAGTCATCGCCGCGTTCTCCGTTTTGCCTGCGCTGCCATTATCCTGGCAGATCGGCGCGCGCGCGACACTCCGATTCTTGCGGACTCGCCGGCGAGCTCAGTTTTCGCCCCAGTTGTCGATGAAATCTTCGCGCTCCACGCCCAGTCCATCGGCGACGCGGTTGATGTAGTTGAAAAAGCCGATGACCTGCGTCGCATCGTGAATGGCTGTGTCGTCCCAGCCGGCGCTGCGCAACTGCTGAATATCTACTTCGTCCATGGCGGTCGGTCGCAGAGTCAGCTTTTCGGCATAAGCGCAGAGGGCGTGGTCGGCTTCGTCCAGCTTTGCGGCGCGCCAATCGCGGACGATGGCATGCACCAGGGCGTCGGCGTCTGCATCGGACAGGTCGGTGACCTCGGCACGGAGGTCATGCGCATGCGACTGAATTCAGTAGTGGCAGTTGTTGGCTCGGCTGACGACAACCGCCAGCATTTCGCGTTGCGCCCGTGAGAGCGGGGACTTGCCGAACATGGCGGCGCCATAAAAGTCCATCGCCGCTTTCATGACGTGCCCGTTGAGCGACATAATCTGCACGATGTTCCAGACGCGGCCCGCGCGGGCCACGGCTTTTTCCAGCTCGCGCTTGACGAGGCCCGTGGCCTGCTCGAGGGTTATCTGTTTGATGTAGGGCATGGCGCTGTCTCGCTAGATGAGTTCGGGCGGTTGGATGCAGCCGTCGCTGACGAGTTCGGCTGGATTCGGATAGTCGGGCGGGATGCCGGGCGCGGTGACGGGTTCGCCAGCTTCGATTCTATCGGCGACTTCAAAGTTAAGCGCCAGCAACTGCTCGAGGATGTCCGCGTCGGGGTCGAAACCATATGCGGCGAGCACAGCTTCGTCGAGCGCTTTGTGGAGGTCGTGCAGGGGGTTTGCGCCGGGCTGCTCCAGCGTGCGGTACATATCGCGGAGGGTGAGTTTCGACTCGTCTGTCGCCATGCGCTGGCGGCGAAATTCGTGCAATACGCGTCCGGCCAGGGCGACTGTCTTCACCTTTGCGGGGTCGGGTTGCTGCGGGAAAGGGAAGGTGTCGAAAACGCTATGAGAAGTATACCGATAGTCAGATTTCAATGTTGACGCTTTTTCGACGAACCACTTCCAGTGCGCGTCGGATTGCAGGACGCCAAAGGAGTAGTCGTCTTCAAAGGCGAAGACTTTCAAGGCGGAATCAGGCCGAATTGAGTTAGCGACAAAATCAAAAATTGGGCGTTTGGTTACGCGCGAGCAAACAATGTAGCGATCAATTGTTTTAAGATGATGTGTCATCTCGACTCTGCCAGTCATATGATGCCACCATCTCTTCAATAGCTCTTGCCGAAGTTTGTTCGTCCGGGAATCTGGATTATTGTTCAGCGCCACCCGATTCGCGGCTATTTCTTCTTCGGCTTGCTGTTTGCGCAGCGGCAGCACATGGCGCGCAACATGGGCATAAGGCGCAGGAAATGCCCGGGCTTCCAGGATGTCAAGGCCGAAGAAATCTATGACAAAGCGACTTGGCTGTCCTTCTGGATGTCCTAGCAAGTCATCGCCGATCAGATATGGCTTTACAACCTCAGTATTTTTCCTGTCGAGTTTTGCCAGTTCATGAGCTGTCGCACTATTGATGACGAAGCCGCGCGAACCGGGCTTTATGCCTTCAAAGACTCGTTTCGGTTCTGTATTGGCAGCCAGTTTTCGCGCTGCGCTCACAAAGATATTGTCAGACAAAGCGGCATTGATAGTATCTTTCTCTGCTGTGCGGAAGATATATTCGCCTGCTTCATTCTTCCCTGCATAGAAATGCAGGCGCGGGGCGAACGGCGGTTCGCTTTTACACCAATTGGCAATTGACACATGCACTTTGGCTTCCCCTGACCAGGGCATGCTCGATACCGCGTCGTAAATCTGCCCGCCGTTGGCCAGAATATAATCAAGTCCGCCGATGCGCGAATAATTCTGTCGGATGGTGTTCGTGCCGACCAAGCCTGCCCGCCCGCCTGGCTTCATATTGTCGTGCGTCTTGCGAAACCAGTAGACACAATAATCCGCGCGCCCGGGCACATCGGCATACCTTTCTCGCACTTCGCTCAGATAGGCTATTCCACGCTCTTTGCGTATCAATGAAGCGCCCAAATACGGCGGATTGCCGATGCAGGCATCAAACTCGACCCAGTCGTTGAAGAGCGCGTCTTCAGCTTTGATATTGCCGTCGAGGTTGTCCAGCGGCAGGGGATTCTCGTCGGTGTCGAACTCGTCGACCGCCAGCTTCTTGGCGATCATCAGCGACACCTTCGCAAGCTCGACAGCGAATTGGTTTATGTCGTAGCCATGAAACTGCTTTGCCGTGACGCGCCGCGTCAATTGAGAGAGGTCGCCACCCAGATCCACAATGCGGTCGCGCAACAGCGCCTCCAGCATTTTCATCTCCCGAAAGGCGACATACAGGAAGTTGCCCGAACCACAGGCTGGGTCAAGCACGATGTAATTGCAGAGCTTGTCATATAGCTCCAGCGCGTCAGCGAGGTCGTTTGTGGAATCGATGTCGTTGAGCCAGGGATCGACGATTACTGGGTCGACGATGCGCTTTATATCTACTTCGCTGGTGTAGTGCGCGCCTTCGCGGTGGCGCTCTTTGTTGTCGAGGCTGTACTCAAAGATGTTGCCGAAAATGGATGGGCGCACTCTTGACCAGTCTTCCGCCGCTGCGCGCTCAAGGTGAAATAGCTCGGTCGATCCCAAGGCAATAGGATGGATTTGCTCGAAGATGCCGCCATCAAAATAGTCTACATCGTGGAAGCGACCGCCACGCCGATTCCGCTTCGGATAATTCATCATGGTGAAGAGCAGCGCCATCAGGTCATGCGCATTGTCAGTGTCGCTCTTGCCACCTTTCGAGGTTTCAATGATGCGCTGCAAAGTGCCTTCGGGCAGCAAGCCGGTATCTTCGGCAAACATGGCGATCATGCATTGCAGCGTAAATCGCTGCGCAATATCCTGCCCGGTCGCGCCTTCAAGCGAGTGATACAGCGAAGTCAACTGCCAGGCCGCCTCTCGCGTTACTTCGACGCGGTTGTTGTTGAAGACGGGTCGCAGCGACGAACCCTTGACCAGAAATTCGAGCGCAGAGCGTCTTTCCGCAAGTTTGCTTATGTGGACGATGTCGACCGGATCATAGAATTGCAGGACAAAGTCGAATATCCAAATCTCGTCGAAGTTGCAGAGCAGGGCATAGCGGGGACGCCGCTTGTAGTCCAGGCTCTTCCAGTAGGTTTCAAGCTGCGTGTAGTGTTTGGATAGGTCTTCGTCTCTTTGCTTCATCTCGAGCAGGACTAGGTTGGGCGCGAGATAGTCGGCGAAGGAGACGGTTGTCTTGCCATTTCGTCTGCGGCGAATCCGTTCTTCATAGCCGCCAACTTCCAGCGCGCCGGCATGGCCAAATGCCTGCATCAACCTGTCGATGAAGGTCTGCGCTTCGCCTTTTTCGTAACCGTTTATGTTATCGCGCCACCATTCGGTGAAGGCGCGAAGGGACTGCTCTATGGACATGGCCTACTTCCGCAAGCGCGGATCCAGCGCATCGCGCAAGCCATCGCCGATGAAGTTGACGCAGAGCACCGTCATCGAGATCAGCATGCCCGGCCAGAACACCAGCGTCCAGGTGATGGTCAGGTAATCTTTGCCATCAAAGAGCAAGCGCCCCCAGGTGGGAAAGTCGGGCGGGAAGCCCAAGCCCAAAAATGACAGAGCCGACTCGGTGATGATGGCGCTGGCGATGCTGAAGGTGGCGGCGACGATGACCGGACTCATCACATTGGGCAAGATGTGGCTGGTCAAGATGCGCCCATCGCGCGAACCGACCGCCGTGGCCGCGGTGATGAATTCGCGCGACTTCACCGAAAGCACCTCGCCGCGCACCAGCCGGGCAGTTGGCATCCACTGCAAGCCGCCGATGACCGAGACCATCAGGATGAAGACGCCGCCCTCGACGCCAAAAGCGGCTTTCAATGGCTCGCGGAAGAGCATCATCAACACCAGCAGCAGCGGCAACTGGGGCAGGGCGATGAATATGTCGGTCAAGCGCATTAGCGGATTGTCCAGCCGGCGAAAGTAGCCCGATGCCAGCCCAACGACCGTGCCGATAGAAATGGAAACCAACATGGCCGATATGCCGATCATCAGCGAGACGCGCCCGCCTTGCAAGGCTCGCGCCAGGGTATCGCGCCCCAGGCTATCGGTGCCCCAGGGATGCTCGGGCGAGGAAATCTGGTAGGCGGCGATGATGTCGATGTAGGTCGGGTCGAGCGTCCAAATGGCGGGACCAATCAGCACGCCCAGCACGATGACCGCCAGCACGGCAACGGCTATCAGCGCCAATTTGTGCTTGCGAAATTGTAACCAGGCATCGCCAACGAATGTGCGCGCTTGGACGAATTCCGCAGCGTCGAGGTTTTTGGGTTTTGCTTTGGCTGTCGCGGTCATGTTCGGCTGCCCATCACAAGCTTACGAGTAAGTCACGCGTGGATCGAGGATGCCATAAAGCACATCGGCGACGATATTGAAGAAGACCACCAGCACCGCGAAGATGAAAGTGACCGT
>DAOUJB010000446.1:0-3922 GCA_034423155.1 Anaerolineae bacterium
TCTGTGACGGGCATGGCCGACTTGCGCGCGGCGACCCAGAGCCTCATCAACAAGGGCGCGGCGATCATCTTGCTGCCGGTCGATCAGACGACGCTGGGCGGCTTGCCTGCCATCCTGGCGGTCGCCAATGAATATGGCATCCCAATCTTCCATGCGAATATGCAGGCGCTCAGCGTGGGCGCCACCGTCACCGCCGGCTACAACCTCCTCTTCGAGCAAGGCATCCGCGCGGGGCGCATTCTCGTGGGTCATTTGAACGGCGATATCGATATCGCCAACACCGCCATCTATTCCCAAACCAGCATGGGCGTCGGCGTCAACCTGGATAGCGCTGCGGATCAAGGCGTGGAAATCTCTGCCGATTTGATGGATATGGCGGGGAGAACCATTGAAGACGACGCGCTGCTCATGTCCCGAGCCGAAGCTGTGGCCCGCGTGGAGGCGACTGGGCTCTCTATGGACAACATGCCACGGGTGAAACAAGCTATCGAAAGCGGCTTTCCAGAAGAAGGTGGTTTGCCTGGCAACACCTCGCAACTGATAGTCCGTGTACTCGTCCACCCTGCGGCTAGAGAGTTCCAGCAAGAATTCCTGGCTGGCTTGGCTTGCCCGGAATAGCCGGGGCGGCGCTCTGGACGCGGCGAGCGGATAAACCCCGCCCGAAGCCGGGCAATCCCAATAAAAAAAGGCAGTCCGCGCGGGCTGCCTTTTTTTGCGACGCTTTGGCTCAAAATGGTGGTGAAATCAAAACTTATGGTATGATTAGGTGAAAGTATCCCATTGGTCGAGTTTTTCAAGCATGTAATTGGAGAGGTGGCACGATGTTCAAAAGATGCTCGTTAACACTCTTAGCATTGATAATTTGGCTTGCAGCGGCGGCGCTCGCGCAGGACGATGCAAACCCAACCGTGGCTCTTGTGGGAACGGGGCCGATGACGCCACACAATATCGCCATCTCCGGTTTGCTGAATGTATTGCAGTCCTATGGATTCATCAGCCAAGCGGAACGCGGCTTGCTGGCGGAGAGCCCGGATTTTGAAGGCGAGCGCATCAACATCATCTCTGCTGCCAAGCTGACCAACGCTGCGGATATTGGTCCGACTATCGAAAAGGCTTTGGACCGGGAAGTCGATGCCATTATCGCGGCATCGTCAATTGTGGCTCAGGCTGCTGTCCATGCCACCTCGGATATGGACGACCCGCCAGCGGTGATCTTCACCCGCATAAGCGACCCTTACGCTGCCGGGATCGCGCAGTCTTCCTGCGTCAAGCCGGATCACGTCTCTGGTCTGCAAACCATCGTGCCGTATGAGGAGATTATTCCTTTGCTGATCGCGCAAGACCCGGAAATAGAATCGATCGGCGCGATTCATACATCAAGCGACCCGGACGGGATTTATGGCGCGGCTAGAATTGCCGACGTTGCTACTGGCTTGGGACTGACTGTCGAGAGCGCCGCCGTCGTGGATCTGGTGGATTTGCGCCCGGCCGTTCAGGGCTTGGTGAGCAAGGGGTGGAAGCCATTATCCTGCCGGTTGATCCGCTCATCGGCGCTGGCATACCCATCATCGCCCAAGCGGCGATCGATAATGAATTGCCTCTGTATTATTCCGCTCCAGGCGATGTCGTATTTGGCGCGACGATAGGCGGCGGGTCTTTGCTCCAGTATGAAGAAGGCGCTCATGCCGGTCTTCTGCTGGCGGCCTACTTAAACGGCGATATTGACTTGGGCAGCACCGGCGTTTACCAAGCCGGCAATATGTTTGTCGGCGTGAATTTGGATATGGCGAAGCTGCAGGGCGTAGAGATCGCCGAAGGTTTGCTGAAAAAAGCCATTATCCTGATTCAGGACGGGGAATTGAATGTGTCGGGCGCGGCGGCAAGGCAAATGGCGCTCGCTCGCAGTGTCGTACCGCTGGAAGAAAGGCAAGCGGATGACGCGGCTTTGCTGGAAAGTCTCCAATGCACGCCAGAGATGATCGCCGAGCAGCAGGCGGCGCTGGACGCAGCTACAGAATAGGGTGAAGAAGTCCCTCCCTGATTTTGAGGTCGCGTAGACACAGACCGTCGGGGAGGGATTTAGGGTGGGGGCAAGCTCTCTCTAACCAAAACGCCCGGCGATGTAATCGGCGGTTTCTTGCCGGGCGGGGCTGGCGAAGACTGTTTCCGTAGCGTTGTATTCGACCAGTTCGCCCCAGCGAATCTCGTGGCCGTCTTGCAGCCGCTTGCGGATATTGTAAAAAGCGGTGAAATCCGAGGCGCGCTGTGCCTGCTGCATGTTGTGCGTGACGATGACGATGGTGTATTCGCGTTGCAGTCGCCGCATCAATTCTTCGATGCGCTGGGTGGCGATCGGGTCGAGCGCGCTGCATGGCTCGTCCATCAAGATGACATCCGGCTCGACAGCGATGGTGCGCGCGATGCACAGCCGCTGCTGCTGCCCGCCAGAAAGCGCCAAGCCCGATTTATTCAGGTCGCCGCTGACTTCGTCCCACAATGACGCGCCACGCAGGCTGCGCTCGACGATTTCGTCCAGGATGACCTTCTTTTTCACGCCCAGCAGGCGCGGTCCATAGGCGACATTGTCGAAGATGCTTTTGGGGAACGGGTTGGGCTTTTGGAAGACCATGCCGATGCGCCGGCGCACTTCTACGGGGTCGACCTGGGCAGCGTAGAGATTCTTGTCGCGGTAGATGATCTCGCCATCGACGCGCGCGCCAGGCACCAGATCGAGCATGCGGTTGATGCCGCGTAACACCGTGCTCTTGCCGCAGCCCGAAGGACCGATGAACGCGGTGATCTTGTTTTGATACACGGGCAGGCTCACCCCCGCCACCGCGCGGTAACTGCCATAATAGAAGCTGCAATCGCGCAGCTGTATCACCAGCTCGCCGTTTGCTTTGCCATTTTCGTTGTCTGCCATGGGTTAATACCTTATCGAATAGCGGTTGCGCAGGACGATGGCCACGGCATTCAGCGACAACATCAGCGCCAGCAGCACGATGATAGCGGCCGCGGCGATATCGGCGAATTGCCCTTGTGGCCGCGCTGTCCATTGGAAGATCTGGATGGGCATGGCGGTAAATTGCGAGAAAGGGCTGGTCGGGTCGGTGAGCAGGAAGGTGGCTGCGCCCACCACGATCAGCGGCGCGGTTTCACCCACAGCGCGCGAAACCGACAAAATGGTGCCGGTCATGATGCCGGGCAGGGCGGTGGGCAAAACGCTGCGCCAAATCGTCTGCCAGCGAGTCGCGCCCAAGCCATACGATGCCTCGCGGATGGTGTAGGGCACGGCGCGGATCGCTTCTTGCGCATTGATGATGATGATGGGCAAGATCAGCAGCACCAGCGTCAAACCGGCGCTGACCAAGGTGCGTCCATTGGGCGAGAAGCTGTTGATGCGCACCAGGCTGCTCATCAGCGCGTCGAAAGATTCGTCAGAAATGTCGCCGTCCCTCGCATCAAAGCGATAGGTCGCGCCGCGCACCTCAATATCATGTGGCTCGCTGGCGCGCGTGGCGACCACATCGACCAGCATGTCCAGCGCATCCGCCAGCGAATCGGCCATCTCCGACACGCTTGAATTGCCCTGCATGGTCAAGCTGGGCGTGCCATAGTGCAAGAAGACATCCACCAACTGCAGCGCCGTTCGCTCGTCCAGTCGGTCGCTATCAATGTGGTACGCGCCATTTTCATATTGGATCGCGCCAGCAAAAGCCGGGGCGATGCGCTCAACCACGCTTTCGACCGTGGGCACATCGAAGTTGATATGGAAGATCAAGCCGCTGGAAAAAGGTGCCAGGGCGCGCACGAAGATCGCCAAGCCCAGCATGCCGTAAATGATGGAGGGCACGCCAGCCAGGTTGCGCACATTCGTCTCGATGAGGCGGTTGACAAAGCCGTGATGCGCGTATTCTTCCAG
>DAOUJB010000447.1:0-10437 GCA_034423155.1 Anaerolineae bacterium
AAATGACAACTTCCGCTGGTTTTTGATCGCCCGCGCCCTCACATCGCTCAGCCTGACAGCCGTGTCTTTCTATACGATTTTTGGCATCCGCCGCTTCGATATGTCGCCCGAAATGGTCGCCGCGTTGACAAGCGTGCTGCTGGTGTCCAACACGCTGACCAGCACGATGATCGGCTGGATTGGCGATCGCTGGGGGCATCGGCGCGTCTTGATTGGCGGGAATGTACTGACAGTGGCGGCCATTCTTATCGTGCTGCTTGCGCCAGATGTCGGCTGGCTGTTCGTGGTGTTCGCGCTGACGGGCGCCGTCAATGCCACACAGTGGTCGACCATGATGACGATCACGGTGCAATTCAGCTCGGTGGCCGAGCGACCCTTCTATATCGGCATGGCGAACACACTTATCGCGCCCGTAACCATCTTCGCGCCCATCATCGGCGGCTGGCTGGTCGATGCGGTCAATTTCGAGCTGACATTCGCGATCTTTGCCTTGGCCGGCCTTCTGTCGATGCTGGTTTTCGTCGTGCCCATGCGCGAGCCGCCCGGCGCGGTCCGCACTGCGCATGCCAAACCGGCCATCGCCGACTAATCGACGATCGGCAGCGCCTCGCCCAGCATACGGTCGACATCGTCCAGCGAGATCTGTCTTTCGTCCGCCAGCGATTTGACTTGCAGGGTGACCTGGCGAATCGCTTCGTCCGCCAAGTCGATGCCCAGACTGTCGGCGCGGTCGCGGATGGCGTTGCGCCCGACCAGCCGATGCGCCACATCGATGTAGCGCGTCATGCCAAACTCTTCGGGATCAATCGCTTCGTAGGTGGTCGGGTTGCGCAAGACGGCTTTGGTGTGCACGCCCGCTTTGTGATGAAAGGCGACAGCGCCCGTGATTGGCGTGTTAAAAGGTACTTCGATGCCCAGCTTGCCAGCAACGATGCGCTCAATCTCCGCCAGCAGCGACAGATCGTATTTGTCCACCAGCGCCCGTTCGTAGCTGTACAAGCGCCCGATTAAGGCGCCCATGGGGGTGATGCCGTTGCGTTCGCCGATGCCCAGCACGGTCGTGTCGATATGCGTCGCGCCGGCTTGCAGCGCGCAAAAGGCATTGGCAACCGCGCAGCCGCTGTCGTTGTGTCCGTGGAATTCTATGTCGCAGTCGACCACTTCGCGCAGGTTGCTGATCAGGTTGTAAGTACGCAGGGGATCGGCGATTCCCACCGTGTCCGCCACGCCAACGCGATCGACCCCAGCCAGATCCATGGCGCGATAGACAGTCATCACATCGGCGAAGTTGCTGCGAAAAGTGTCTTCGGTGCTGAAGCGCGTTTCGATGCCCTGCGCTTTCAGCCAGGCGACGATCTCCTGCCCGATATCGATGACCTGCTCCAGGCTCTTGCCATGGCTATATTCGCGCATATAAGTGGAAGTGCCGATATAGACATCTGCGCCATCGACGCCGCAATCGACCGCCAGGCGCGCATCGTCCATATCGGCGCGGATATGCGTCAGCAGTTTGAAATCCCGCGGCATATCGGCCAGCGCGCGGATGGCATCGGCGCTCTGTGGACTCGCGACCGGCGTGGACAACTCCATATATTCGACGCCGAATTCGTTCAGCAGAGTGGCGATTTCGCGCTTGTCGTCGATGCTGAAGTGCGCGCCGCGGAATTGCTCGCCTTCGCGCAAAGTCGAGTCGATGAAGTTGAAGCTTTGGGGGGGTACGCGTCGATTAAACATGGTTATCCATTTCGCCTATAGCGCTTGCAGGACGGTGGTCAACACCGCGATCGCGCGCAGGTATTCATCCAGGTCGATGTGTTCGTGCGGCGTATGATCGAGGGTCGAGTCGCCGGGTCCATACGCCAGGATCGGGCAATTCCACAAAGGCGCGACCACATTCATATCCGCTGTGCCCGTCTTGTATACGAAGCGCGGCACGCCGCCACAGGAGCGAATCGCCCGGCGAAAATGACGACTGAGCGGGCTGTTGCGCTCGGACTGGCAAGCCAGCTCTCCACCGCGCGCGCTGATTGTCGCGCCGTCAGCAGGCGGGAAGCGCTCCAGCAGCGCCTGTGGATCGATGCCCGGTGGCAAGCGAAAACCGATTGTCATTTCGGCGATGCCATCCACGCCCTCTTGCCAGGTGTTGATATCGCGCAGAGACGGGTCGAGCCGCGCGAAGATCGAGTCGATGCCCGCGTTGAAATCTGCGCAGGCATTATTGATCTGCTGCCAATATTCCAGAGCGCGTTCGGCCGGGCTGGGCTCTTGGCCAGCGCTGTGCGCTAAGCCGCCACGCCAACGCCAATCCAGCAGCAAACGACCCTTATAACCCATTGTGATGCGATCCCAGGCCGATGGCTCGCCGATGACGCAGGTTTCGGGCTGGTACTGCGTCGCCGCATAACGAGCGCCGCGACTGGTGGCAGCTTCTTCTTCGACAGCGCCAATGACGATAACTTGCAAATCTGCTGGCAGCTTGGCTCGCTGAACTGCGACAGCGAAGGCGCACAGCGATCCTTTGGCATCGACAGCGCCACGTCCATAAAGCTTGCGGCCAGCCTGCCGCACGGGCGGGAAACCCCCAAATGTGTCGATATGCCCCAGCAGCGCGATCTGCCGCGAACCCCTCCCGCGTATGCCAACCGCATTGCCAGCGTCATCAACGAAGGCTTCGTCATAACCTTGCGCGCGCATCCAAGCGACCAGGCGCGCCGCAGCCTCGGCTTCTTGGCGCGACGGGCTGGGGATGGCGACCAGTTCGTGCAGCAGCTGCTCGGCGCAGCGATCGGATATGGGGGTCATCATTTCTAGCCCAGCACTTCGGCGATGGCATCGCGAGCAATCGCCAACTCGTCGCGCGTGATAATCAGCGGTGGCAGCAGACGCAGCGTGGTCAATCCCGCCGGCAGCGCCAAAATGCCACGCTCTTGCAATGCCTTGAGCACTGGCGTAACCCGCCCGCGCAATTCGATGCCGATCATCAAGCCGCGTCCGCGCACTTCTCTCGCGCCGCGCAGATTCAAGGCTCGCAACTCATCTATCAGCCATGCGCCGACTTCGCAGGCATGCGCTGGCAGCTGCAGATCGCGGATGGCGCTCAAAGCAGCGATAGCCGCCGCGCAGACGAGCGGGTTTCCACCAAATGTGCTGCCATGGGTGGCGCGAGGGATCTGTCCGTGCGCAGACCGCCAGCCGACAGCGCCCATGGGCAGCCCGCCCGCGATCGCCTTGCCCAGTGCTATGATGTCGGGCAGGATGTCCGCGTGTTGAAAGCCGAACCACTCGCCTGTGCGTCCGAAGCCGGTCTGAATCTCGTCCACGACCAGCATCGCCCCGACTTCATCGCAGCGTTGACGCAATGCCTGCAAAAACGCCGGATTGGCTGGATGCACGCCGCCTTCGCCTTGCACGGGCTCGACCACGACAGCGGCTGTCTCGTCCGTGATCGCTTCGCAGGCTTCTTCGATATCGTTGTAAGCAACATGCGTTACTGCCGGCAGCCAGCCCGTGAATGGCTTGCGGTATTTAGGCGTCCAGGTCATCGAAAGCGCGCCGGTCGTCCGGCCATGAAAAGATCGTTTCGCCGCGACGATGCCTGCGCGGCCCGTCAGCAGCATAGCCACTTTCAGCGCGCCTTCGATCGCTTCTGCGCCGCTGTTACAAAGAAAAAATTGGTCGAGGTCGCCCGGCGTCAAGCTGGCCAGCAGGGGATACAACTCGGCACGCCGGTCGTTGTAAAAGGACTCCTGGGCGGTGATGAGCTGGCTGGCTTGCGCATGAATGGCGGCGACCACAGCTGCATGACAATGCCCCAGCGCAGCCACGCCTTGCCCGCTGGCCAAATCCAGGTAACGCTTGCCGTCTGCATCCCAAAGGGTTACGCCTTGTCCTTTGACCAACGCCGTTGGCCGCTTGCCATAGGCACCAGAGCCATGGCGGTCTTCCTGTGCAAAGATCGCAGCTGCGTCCATCATTTTGTAAACCTCGTTCCTTCGCCTGCCAATGCCCGCATAAAGGGGTGCGCCGCGCGACCATCGCCGATGATGACTTCGGCAACACCCGCCTCCAGCGCTTCCTGCGCAGCCAGCACCTTGCGCTTCATGCGCCCCTGCGCCCAGCTCAATGCCTCGTCCAGCTGCGTAATAGGCACTTGGGAGACGAACGATGCTTCGTCCGGAAAGTTGCGGTAGAGACCACGCACATTGCTCAGGATGAGGTATGTCGCTGCGTCCAATGCGCCGGCCACTGCCGCGCCCGCCCGGTCGCCATCCACATTCAGCAAGCCATCATCGCTATCGGCCATGGGCGGCAGAACGGGCACGCGACCCTCAGCAAGCGCATTTCGAAGCGAATCCCAGTCTACATCGCGTATGCTGCCGCTGTGGTCATCGCGCACCATGCGCACGCGTCCCTTCACCACCGCGCGGATGGCTGCTTTGCGTTGCGCGCGAATCGCCACATCTGCGCCGACGAAGCCGCTTGCCGCGACTCCACGCGAAGTCAGCGCAGACACGATGCGCGCATTTTCTGCTTCCGCCGCCTGCACATAGACTTCGCGCAGGGCGGGCGGGGTGTAGCGCGATTCGTGCCCGCTCGGCGAGGTCAGCGTTTGCACTTCAATGCCTTTCTCGGCGCAGAGTTGGTTCATCGCCGCGCTGACGCCATGCACGACCACCAGCGGACGTTCTTTGGCCACATGCGCCAGGTCGTCGCAGACCGCTTCCAGATCGAGTCCCGCGCCGCCGCCGATTTTGACCACCAGCAAATCATTCTGCGTCATCACATCGTCCTGCTTATTTTTAGGGATAGATGCCGGGGAACTGTAGCCCGGTCGTTTCTTCAAAGCCCAGCATCAGGTTCAGGCACTGGATGGCGCTGCCCGCTGCGCCCTTGCCCAGGTTGTCCAGCGCGGCGATGACGACCAGGTGTCGCCCGTCCGCATCCAGCTCGAAGCCGATATCGCAGAAGTTCGTGCCAGCCACCACGCGCGGTTCGGGCAGACGGTGCAGGCCGACCTTGCCGCTGACCAGGCGCACGAATGCTTCCGAGCGATAGCGCCTGCGATACAGCCGCCAGATATCGCGTTCGGTCATGGCTTTTGCAAGCTGACAATGCGCCAGCAGATGCACGCCGCGCACCATTTCTATGGCGGTTACGGCGAAGTGGATGGGCAGGTCCGCGCCCAGCGCCATGTCAACTTCGGCCCGATGCCGATGCCCGGTGGCGCGATATGTGCGGATTGCGCCGCTGCGTATGGGATGATGCGAGCCGGCGTTGGCTTTGTTGCCGCCTTCGGACGATCCGACTTTTATCTCGATGGCAGCGCGCTCCAGCAAGGCGCTTTCCACCAGCGGCAGCAGCGCCAGGTTTACGGCTGTGGCATTGCAGCCGACCCCGCTGACATAATCCGCGCCGCGCAGTCGCTCGCGATTGATCTCTGGCAAGCCATAGACGAAGCGCCCCAGCCAGTCTGGCGAGGGATGCGTTTCTCCATACCAATGCTTATAGGCTTCCGCGCTGTCCAGGCGGAAATCGGCTGACAAGTCGATTATCTTATTGGCAAGCGCGGCATATTTTTCGATACTCCGCGCCGATCTGCCATGTGGCAGCGCCAGGAAGAGCAATTCGGACGCTTCCAGCGCATCGGGATGCACGAACTGCAGCCGGCAGACATCGCGCAGGTTGGGGTGAACGCTGTGCACATAGCGCCCCGCCTGTTCGCGGCTGGTGATCTGCGCGACTTCGACCTGTGGGTGAAAGTGCAGCAGGCGCAGCAGCTCGCCGCCCGTATAACCGCTGCCGCCCAGGATGCTGACACGGGTCATGCCAGCACGCCGATCTGCCCAATGACGAAGTCGATGACTTCCTGCGCGATATCGACGCCGGTTGGTTTGCTGCTGTTGCGGAATTCCATGGTGTGGTTGATCTCGTTGACGACAAAGTCACCGCTCGCGTTTTCCAGCAGGTCGATCGCCAAGATGCCTCCGCCGACCGCCTGCGCCGCCTTGACGCAGATCTCATCCAGCTCGGGCGTGATCGGGCAATTGGTCGCTTGTCCACCGCGCGCCGTATTGGTGATCCAGTGATTGGATGCGCGGTAGATGGCGGCGACAGTGCGCGAGCCGATGACAAAGGCGCGGATATCCCGGCCCGGCTTGTCGACATATTCCTGCACATAATAAATATGGTGATTGTAGTCGCCCAGCGTCTGACGATGCTCCAGGATGGCTTCGGCGCTATCGCGGTTGTGCACGCGCGCCAGCAGTCGCCCCCAGCTGCCCAGCACGGGCTTCAGCACTGCCGGGTAGGCGACATCTTCGATCGCTTGCATGGCGCTTTGTGGCGTAAAGGCGACGCGTGTATGCGGCTGGGGGATGCCGTGCCGAGTCAGCGCGATGCTGGTGCGCAGCTTGTCTCCGCAGACCGCCGCGGTTTCGTAGGTGTTGAATGTGCGCAGGCCCCAGCAATTGAGAATAGCCAGCGCATACATCCCGCGCGAGGTGCTCACACAGCGCTCGAAGACGAGATCATAGGCTTGCCAGGCGATTCCCGAAGGCGCAAGTTGCTCGCCGCCCCGCGAAAGCTCAAAGTTCAGCTCGCGGTCGAGAATGATGTCGGGGCTGATGCCGCGCTTGTTAAAGGCCGCCAGCAGCAGCTTCTCTTCGGCGCGGATGTGGGTGACCAGCAGAGCGACGCGCATGATCGTTACTCGCCCCAGTCTTCTTCGACTTCGGGCGCAAGCTCCAGCGCCAGCGGATCCAGACTCATGATTTCCAGCTCGCTGCCACATTCCGCGCAGGCGAGCAGCTCATTTTCCATCGCGTCAGTCGGGATATCGACTTCGGCATCGCATTCGGGGCAGAGCGGCGTCGCATCCATGATTTCTTCTCCTGTGGTCTGTGCGCCTACAACAAAAAACCCGCCAGTTGGGCGGGTATGCGGTCGTGTTTCTTCGGCAGCGCAATACAGCCCAAACTTAGTGGGTGAAAGGCTTCTTGGCTTTCTTGCAGAGTTGCGCTGGCATAAATAGCTGCCACCTTGCCGTCAATCGGCGCAACTCTAGTGCAAGCCGCGCGCTTTGGCTAGGCTGCAAGTGAAAAGTAAGAAAATACATACAATGAGACAATACTGTGATTAATCGGGCGAGTCAGCGCCTCGCCCCTACCTAGTGATAAGGGGAGCCTAGGTTGCTTCAAAAGCCGAATCGCGCCAGCGACTCGTGCAGGGGCGGCAGGTACTTCGCGCCAAAGATGGTCACATGCACCAGCAGCGGATACAGATTGTAGATATGTCGGCGCACGCTGAAGAAGTCGGCGTCGATATCGGTCTGCTCTTGATACGCCTCAAAAAACGCCTCGCCCACGCCGTCAAATAGCGTCATGTAGGCAAGTTCCATTTCGTTGTGGGCGAAGTACAAAGCTGGGTCGATGATGCCGCGGATGCGTCCAGCGCGCACGAGCACATTCGTCCGCCACATGTCGCCATGAATCAGCGCGGGCTGGTCTGGCTCAACCAGGTAGCTTTCCAGCGCATCGGCAAATTTCAGAAGCCTGGTCTCCAGCTCGCTCGGCAACTGACCGGAGTCGCGGGCTACGCCGATCATGTAGCGCAAACGCTGCTCGCGGAAAAAGGGAATCCACGCGCGGCTGGGCGCATTGGGTTGATGCAACGGTCCGATCAGCGTATCCCGCTCCAGCCCGTATGTTGGCGCGGCGATTCGGTGGCAGGTCGCCAGCAAAATGCCCAGATGGCGCAGGCTCTCGTCGTCCAGCCGGCTTTCGCCAGCGATATGCTCCATCAGCAGCAGGTCTTGCGCTGCGTAGACGACGGCGGGAACAGGCAACTGTGAATGGAATTGCAGGTAGCGCAGCATGAAACTTTCGATGCGCAGATCATGGCTGCCGTCTCCCACCTTGGCCACCAGGGATTCGCCATCGCTCAGGTCGATGCGCAGCACTTGGCTGATCATGCCCCCGGCCAGCGGCTGCGCTGCCAGGATGGTCCGCCCGCTTATTTCTTCGATTTCCTGCTTGATTTCTGCGCGCATCGTTGCCTTGACAGATGATCCTGCTCGCCTGTACACTAGCGCGATTATGCACGATTGGTCTTTGGAGTTAAAGACATGGGTCCCCTTCCCAAGCGAAAGGTATCAAAATCGCGGCGCAATCGCCGGCGCGCTCATGATGCCTTGCAGTTGAAGCACCTGGTTGAATGCGTAAATTGTGGCGAGTACCATATCGCCCACCGTGTCTGCCCGCACTGTGGCCATTACAATGGCCAGACGATTATCGCAGTCGAAGATGATTAACGCACTTCGCTGCCTGCCCGTTCCGCCCAACAGAGCCGTGCCAACGCGCGGCTTTTTTACGACTATTGCCCGACAGAGTTGACATGATCGACTGGCGGACGACCGCGGCGCTCTTCCCCGGGCAAGGCTCGCAGTCCCTGGGCATGGGCGCCGATTTTGCGCGTGAATATGACATTGCGCGCGATACTTTCGCGCAAGCCGACGAGATTCTGGGATTTCCGCTGTCGCGGATTTGCTGGCACGATGCGGAAGCGCTCGACCAAACTGCCAACACCCAACCCGCGCTTTATGTAACCAGCCTGGCGATTTGGCGCGTCCTGCGCGATCTGCTGCCGACTGCACAGCCAGCCTGGATGGCCGGGCACAGCCTGGGCGAGCTGAGCGCATTGACAGCGGCGGGCGCATTGGACTTCGCGGCGGGCTTGCGATTGGTGCGTGCGCGCGGCAGCCTGATGCAACGGGCTGGCGAATCGCAGCCGGGCGCAATGGCGGCTGTATTGGGCTTGGAAATCGCGGAAGTTCGTGATCTTTGTTCGGCGGCGGCGCAAGAGAGCGGCGGCACAGTCGTGCTGGCGAACGACAACTGCCCTGGCCAAGCTGTCGTCTCGGGCGATGTGCCGGCGGTCGAACAGCTGATTGACGCGGCACGAGCGGCTGGCGCGCGAAGAGCCTTGCGGCTGGCTGTCAGCGTGGCAGCGCATTCGCCACTGATGTCGACGGCACAAGCTGATTTTTATGACGCCGTGCAAGCCACTGAATTCAAGACGTCCGCCATCCCCATAATCGGCAATGTGAACGCTGAGCCTCTGAAAACGACCGAGCAGATTCGCGCGGAATTGAATCGGCAGCTGACGCAACCAGTACAGTGGACCGATTCAATGCGAGCGCTGCTGGAAGCCGGCGCGCATACTTTCGTTGAAATCGGTTCTGGCAAGGTATTGACGGGTTTGCTGCGGCGCATAGACCGAAAGAAAACGCGCATCAACATCGACTCGCTGCCCGCCCTGGACGCATTCCTGGAAGCGCAGACATGAACGAGTTGGTCAAATCGCGGCGGCTGGGCGAGGTCTTTGAGATCACGCTGAATCGTCCCGATGCGCGCAACGCCATCAACGAGGCGATGCAGGCGCAGCTCAGCCAGGCTTTTGAGCAGGCCGAGCGCGAATTTCACCAGGGCGCGCGTGTTGTGCTGCTGCGCGGGGCCGGGCGCGTTTTTTCGGCGGGTATCGACTTGCAGCAATTTCGAACGCTGGATGCGGGGCTGCGCGACAACCTCTTCCCCACAACCGAGCGTTATCAGGCGCTCGCCAACCAGATCGAACGCGCTTCGCTGCCGGTCATTTGCGTGCTGCAGGGCTATTGCCTAGGCATGGCGCTGGAATTGGCGCTGGCTTGCGACTTTCGCATTGCAGCCGAACGCAGCAAGCTCGGCTTGCCAGAAACACGGCTGGGCATCATCCCCGATGTCGGCGGCACGACGCGCCTGGTCAAGCTGATTGGCATGTCCAGAGCCAAAGACCTGGTCTTGACCGGGCGGCATATCGAGGCTTCCGCTGCTTTGGAATGGGGCTTGCTGAATGCGGTTTATCCCAAAGCCGAGCTGGAGCAGGGCGTGGCGCAACTGGTCGAGTCGCTGGTGGCAGCGGCGCCGCTGGCAGTCAGCTATGCCAAGCGCGTCATCAACGATATCGCCGACAACCCGCGCGGATTGCACATCGAAGCCTGGGCGCAGGCGCAGCTCTTCCGCACATCGGACTTTCAGCGGGCGGTGGAAGCCATGCTCAGCAAGCAATACCCAGTCGATTGGGAAGGCAAATAGCAGGGGGTCATTCGCCGATCGCCTGGCGCAGCCTGCCTTTCGCTTCCGCCAGCAATTGCCGCGCTTCGACATAATCCAGGTCTCGCCGCTGCATCACCACCGCCGTTTTGACTTCGTTGTTTGCAGAGCCGAGCAGCTGCCGCGCCGCCGCTTCATCCAGCCCGGTCAGGCGCATGACCAGCCCGATCGCCCGCGTCAGCAGCTTGGCATTGCTGACTTTGACATCGACCATCAGGTTGCCATAGACCTTGCCCAAGCCGATCATGCTGGCTGTGCTGAGCATGTTGAGGATCATTTTCTGCGCGCTGCC
>DAOUJB010000448.1:0-4342 GCA_034423155.1 Anaerolineae bacterium
CGGCTCGTGATGGGCAATTTTCGCCCGCAGGGAAGGGACGGCAGCGTATGAGCGTCATCCTCGGCATCAACAGCGACCACGCGGGGGCTTCGGCTGCGCTGGTTGTGGATGGCAGCCCAGTCGCCGCCATCGCCGAAGAGCGACTCAACCGCGTCAAGTATTATGCCGGCTTCCCGCACCGGGCAGCGCGTTGTGTGCTGGAAATGGCTGGCTTGCGTCCCGCCGACATCGACTGCGTGGCGCTCCCGCGCGATCCTGCTGCCAACCTGCGCAAAAAAGCCGCCTTCCTCTTTGGCAATCCCAGCCGCCTGCCCACCCTGCTGAGCGCCGGCGCCGGGCAAATCCGACAGCTGGATGTCAAATCGCAGTTGGCGCAGACTTTCGATTGCGACCCCGCTGCTTTCAACTTCCGCCTGCTGCGCGTCGAGCATCACCTGGCGCATATCGCCAGCGCCTTTTTCAGCGGTCCCTGGGAGAGCGCGGCCGGCTTCAGCGTCGATGGCAGCGGCGACTTCGTAACCTGTATGCTGGCGCGCTGCCAAGGCGACGAGATCGAGACTTTGCAGCGCATCCATGTCCCGCATTCGCTGGGCTCGCTTTATACCATGATCTGCCAGTTCATCGGTTATGGGCGCTATGGCGACGAAGGCAAGGTGATGGGGCTGGCACCGTATGGCGAAGACAGCTACCGCGAGCATTTTGACGATATGCTGCGCCTGAACGATGAGGGATTCCGCCTGAACAGCCGCTGGTTTTTGCCTTTTGGCGCGGAACAAGGCATCAGCATCAATGCGCGCGGCGAAATGGAGATCAGCCGCCACTATTCCGACCACATGGTGAAGATATTTGGGCAACCGCGCGAGCCAGGCACAAAAATCACCCAGCGCGATATGAATCTGGCGCGTGGACTGCAGCGGACATTCGAGCGCGCCTGGCTGCATTTGCTGCGCCGCCTGCACCAGATCGCCCCCAGCGACCAGGTGGTCATGGCGGGAGGCTGCGCATTGAACAGCGTGGCGAACGGCCTGGTCACAGCGCAGACGCCCTTCCGCCATACCTGGATTCATCCCGCCGCGGGCGATGACGGACTATCGCTGGGCGCCGCGCTCTATGCCGCCCGCACAGAGTATGGCGAGCGAGAACGTTATGTCATGGGCAGCGCGGGCTTGGGTCCGCAATTCAGCCAGTCGCAGATGCGCAGCGCGCTGGAGCAGCGGGAAGTTGAAGCGCAAGAGCTGGCAGAGGCGCAACTGTTGCAAAAGACGGCGGAAGCCCTGGCGGCCGGCAAGGTGGTCGGCTGGTTTCAGGGACGGATGGAATGGGGACCGCGCGCCCTGGGCAACCGCTCGATCCTGGCGCATCCCGGCTTGCCGCACATGAAGCAGACGCTCAACGACCGCATCAAACGCCGCGAGTGGTTCCGACCCTTTGCGCCGGCTGTGCTGGCAGAAGCCCAAGCGCGCATCTTCGAAAGCAGCCAGCCTTCGCCGCATATGCTACATGTGCAGCGCATACGCGATGAATGGCGCGAGCGGCTGTGCGCGGTGGCGCATGTCGACCAGACCGGACGCTTGCAGACTGTAGTGCGCGAACACAATCCGCGCTATCACGCCCTGCTGCAGGCATTCGAAGCGCGCACGGGACTGCCCGTCGTCGTCAACACCAGCTTCAACGAAAACGAGCCGATCGTCTGCACGCCGGGGGAAGCCATCGATTGCTTCACCCGCACGCGTATGGATGTGCTGGTCATGGGTGACTTCTTCTGCGAGAAAAGTGGTTGAGCCAATAGCGGGCGCAGTAGCAAGAGCATCGCAAATAAAGAAATGTACAAAAGAAAAGGACGCCGTAGGGGCGATACTTGAGTCGCCCACATGGTCTTTGGAGGAATCGTGGGCGATACAAGTATCTCCCCTACATGTTTCAAATTGGGCGGGGTTTCTCGGTTGTTGCATTGCTCTGTTGGTGTTACTGAACAATCATTTGCGCTTTCACGCAAGTTGCGCCACACTCCCCTGCGATGCAATTCATCAACCGACGACTCGCTTTTAGAGACAGGATGGATCATGAAAACTCGACTTCTGCTCGTATTGTTGCTGGCGCTGGGGCTGGCTGGGCTCGCCCAGGCGCAAGACCAGGTCACCGTGACGGTGTGGATGCACAACCATGCCCCGCGCGTGGCTATCGACGAAGAAATCGTCGCCGAGTTCATGGAAGAAAATCCCGATATCATCGTCGACTACCAGATCGTTGACGACTTCTTCACCGCCTTGCAGACCGCGATGGCTTCTGGCGCGGGACCAGATGTCTTCAATCAATTCACGCTCTTCAACGCCCAATTCTATGCGCAGGGCATGCTGGCACCTGTCGACCCCGTCGCCATGGGTTACCAGACAATCGAAGATGTCTATGCCCATTATGGCGAAGGGCTGATCGGCGAGACAGTGCTGGCTGGCGACACCTTCAATGGCGTGCTGTATGGCCTGCCCACCGAGTTGAGCAATTACGCTTGCTATACCAACGATGACCTGTGGGCAGAAGCGGGCTTGGACCCAGCCATGGACTTCCCGACCACCTGGGAAGGCTTGGCAGAGGTCGGCGAGATGCTGACCAAGCGCGATGAAAATGGCACGCTGGTGCAGCGCGGCTATGACTTCAACTGGAGCGCCAACATCTACATGATGCTGCACTTCGATCCCATGGTCACGCAGTTGGGCAATAGCATGATCGATGAAATGACCTACACCGCCGATATCAACAACGAAAATGTCAAGCGCGTCATGCAATACTGGAAAGACATCGTCGACGAAAATCGCGGCGGACCGCAATACACCGTCAGCCGCAACGCCTTCAACGCAGGCGAGCTGGCCACCGAGTGCACCTTTGGCAACTGGGGCACGCCGGGCATGGATGCAGCTGGCATCAACTACAGCATTCACAATGTCCCGCGTTGGGATGATGCCGTCAACGACCTGGGCTTCGCCACCTACGCCTTCTACCTGCAGGTCAACGCCAACGCCCCGCGCGAGGTGCAAGAGGCGGGTTGGAAGCTCATCGCCAAGATGACCAGCCAGCCAGACCGCTACCTGAACGAAGCGGCGCTCTTCCAGCCAGTGGCGTCTTACCTGGCCACTGACGAATTCGCCGGCAACGAGATCATGCCGGTCTTCCTGGATGAGCTGTATCGCGGGCAATACCATCCGCGCTTCGCCGGATTCGCCGAAGTGGGCGATGCGTTGGGCCGCGCGCGCGACCGCATCATCCTGGGTGGCGAGGATATGGATGCCGTCTTGCAAGATGCCGAAGACGAAGTCAACGCCATTTTGGAACGGGCGCAGGCTGATATCGAAGCAGCCGGCGGCGCGTAATGATCAATCCCCCTCGGTCCTCCCATCGGGTCGGGGGGACGCTTGAACCTGCGTTAACACCCCTCCCTCCTTGTGGGGGAGGGGGTTTGGGGGTGGGGGAATATTTCCATGATTAGCCGCCTGCTATTCCCCAACACATCCGTCATCCGCCGCCGACAATACTGGGGCTTGGTCTTCGTGCTGCCAGCGGTGCTTTTTTTCGCCGTCTTCTTCTTGTATCCGCTCATCATCGGCTTCGGGCTGAGCTTGACCGATTTCACGCTGCTGCGGCCGCCGGTCTGGGTGGGCTTGGACAATTATTTCGACCTGTTGAAAGACCGCCTGTTTCTGAAGTCCATCAATGTGACGCTGGGCTTCGTCTTTGGCAGCACGGTGCCGACCTGGATTTTGTCGCTGCTGGCGGCGCTGCTCTTTTATCAGAAGTTCCCGGGGCGCGAGGGGCTGAAGCTGCTATTCTTCTCGCCGCTGCTGCCCTCGGTGGCGGTTGTTTCGGTGATCTGGGTGGTGCTGCTGCATCCCAACGGGATATTGACTCACTTTATCGGTCCGCTGGTGGGCAAGACGACCATCACCTGGCTGCACGATTTGACGCTTTCGCCCATCGTCATCGTGGTGGCGCGCATCTGGTCGGTGATTCCTTTTTATATGCTGATTTGGCTGGCTGGCTTGACCGCCATACCGCAAGAACTGCGCGATGCCGCCTTGGTCGATGGCGCTAACCGCCGTCAGTCCTTCCTGCGCGTCGAGCTGCCGCTGCTGCGTCCGACCGCCGTGTTTGTGATGGCTGTTTCCACCATCGCGGCTTTCCAGGGTTTCACGCTGCAATTCATCATCGCGCCCAACCAGGGCGGCCCAGTAGATGTCAACACGACGCTGGGCGTGGTGATATGGAAATATGGATTCCAGTTTTATCGCATGGGCGATGCGGCGGCGGTGTCGGTCGTGCTCTTCGCCTTCATCATGATCGTAACCGGCAT
>DAOUJB010000449.1:0-3210 GCA_034423155.1 Anaerolineae bacterium
CATCCACCGATGTCTCGCTGGTGGACGAGCAGCCGACTCCTCGCCCCGAATCGGCTGTGGACGGCTTGCCCCTGCGCGTGCGCATGCTGGATATCGAAACGATCGGCGCGGGCGGCGGTTCAATTGGGCGCGTGGATGCCGGCGGGGCGCTGCGTGTCGGCCCAGAATCGGCTGGCGCAGACCCGGGACCAGCCGTCTATGGGCGCGGCGGGACGCTGCCAACGCTAAGCGATGCCAATGCGCTGTTGGGGCGGCTGGATGCCGAGCATGTGCTGGGCGGTGCGCTGGCGCTGGACATGCAGGCTGGCGAAAAAGCGCTGGCTGGCTTGGCGCGGCAGATCAATTTCAGCCCCCTCGAAACAGCCAAGGGCGTGATCGATATCGCCACGGTCAACATCGACCGCGCGATCCGGCGCGTTTCTGTCGCTCGCGGGCACGATCCGCGCGATTTCACCCTGGTGGCATTCGGCGGCGCGGGCCCGCTGCATGCTTGTGAGGCGGCGGCGCGGCTGGAAATCCCGCGGGTGCTGGTGCCGCCGACACCGGGCGTCTTGTGCGCGCTGGGCTTGCTGCTGGCCGATGTGGCGGTCGAAACCAGCCGTTCGGTGATGCGGGCAGCCACAGATGAATGCCTGGCTGACCTGCGCGGCGTCCAGGCTGAACTGCTGGAGCAGGCGCGCGGCGAGCTGGGGCGCGAGGGCATTGACGAAGCTGACCGCGTCTTCGCCGTTTCGCTGGACATGCGCTATCAGGGGCAAGCCTACGAGTTGAATATCCCCTTCAGCGCAGAGGCCGCAGACCGCTTCCATGCAGCGCACGAAAAGACTTATGGACATGCCATGCGCTGGCGAACAGTGGAAATCGTCAGCCTGCGAGTCAATGGGCGCGGCATCAGCGACAAGCCGGAATTCGCCAGCCAGGATGCCGAGGAGCACAGCCCCCCGCCTGTCGGTCAGAAGCCTTCGCCGCTGGGTGGCGAGATCGATCTGTACAAGCGCGAAATGCTGCTGCCTGGCGCGATATTTGCGGGCGAGGCGCTGGTCTTCCAACTGGACAGCACCACCTATGTGCCGGCCGGCTGGCAGGCGCGCGTCGATGGCTTGGGCAATCTGCTGCTGTCGCGCGACTGAAAACTCAGGTATAGGCGACCGCGCCTTCGATCTCCACGCACATATTGAACGGCAGCGCTGCCATGCCCACCGCCGAGCGAGCATGTGCGCCGCGCTCTGCCCCATAGAGCGCCAAAATCAGCTGCGAACAGCCATTGATGACCGCCGGCTGCCCCGCAAAGTCGGGCGCGCAATTGACCATGCCATGCAGACGCAGCCAGTGTGTAACGCGGTCGAGATCGCCCAGCGCCCGTTTCAGGCTGCCCAGCATGGAAAGCCCGACCGCCTGCGCCGCCGCATAGCCCTGCTCGATCGTGACATCAACGCCGACTTTGCCAAAAGGACCCGCCAGCGAGCCATCGGCCTGCTGCGGACCATGACCGGAAATATAGGCGATGCCCTCGTGCAGGCGCACAAAGCTGAATGGCAGCTCGACCCCCGCTGGTGGCAAGACGGGTGGCGGCAGCGCCAAGCCCATTTCGGCTACTCTCGCTTCGATTTGCATGGTTGTTCCCTCGCTTGATCCGTCCCCGCTACTTGTAACACAGCGCGGAAATCTCGCAAGCGCGCTCGAGCGCATCCACGGGGCAAACGCATCAACACGCTTGCCAGCGAGATCCCGTGTATTCAGCGCAAAGCTTCAACACAGACATAAGCGCGTGTAAGTCGTAACATAAGGATTTGCCACAGAGGCACAGAGGCACAGAGATAACCTGAACTTAACTCTCGGTGAACTCTCTCAACTCGGTGCGCTCGGTGGTAGAAAGTTTCGCCGCGATTGCCTGGGCAGAGAACCCCTTTCGAAATGCGCTGCGGTTACAATGAGTTCATGCGAGCACAAGATGAACTGCGGGCGGCCATCCGCCAAATGCAAGCGGGCGATGTGGCGGCGGCAGCGACATTGCGGCAGCTGCTTGATGCTGGCGAGCTGGATGCGGCTGGTCGAGCGGCGGCGCATGTCTGGCTGGCGGAAGCGAGCGACGATGCTGGCTTCAAGCTGCATTGCCTGCAAAATGCGCTGGCTTGCACGCCTGATAATGCGCATATCCAGCAAGGCATTCAAGCTCTCTTGGCCGAGCGGCCTCCCGCGCCGAGCCTGCCATCTGCGCCAAGACTGCCGAGCATCCCGCGCGTTGTCGGCATCGACGGCGGCGCCAACGGGCCGGCCAGCGCTGCCTTTGTCACGAAGTCCGGCGTGCTGGCGACCACGAGTTATGCGCTGGGCGGCGCACAAGAATTGGCTGTGTCGCTGGTCGATGGGCGGACGTTGGCGGGCAAGCTGCTGCGGCGTTTTCCGGGCTTGGACCTGGCATTGGCAGAGTCGCCTCTGCGCTTGGATGGCAAGCTCGCGATTGCGCCTCCGGCTGCGCTGGCCCTTGGGCAAGAGCTTGTCGCGCTGGGCTTTGACGGGGCGCGCTTGCGGGCATCGCTGACGGCGCTGGAAGGCTTGGGCGCTGGGCATTGGCTGGCGACGAACTTGCCCGTGGCGAAGCTGCCCGATGCCGGCGGCAATCCGCTCTATGATGATCGCGGGCAATTGGTGGGAATCATGACGCGCAACTCGGCGGGCGGAGGCCTGGCGCTGGCGTTGAAGATCAGCAGCATCCTGGCGCTGGCGGAGCAGGCACAGCGTGACAGGCAGATGCAGCCGGGCGCGCGCTGCTGCCACGCTTGTGGCGGACTGGCTCGTGCGCCGATCTATGGCGGACGCAACTGCGAATCGTGCGGCGCGAGCTTGCAAATCGCTGAGGACTTGCCTGCGCTGCAAACCGACGCCCTGAAGCAGCTCTATGGCGAGGCAGCCAACCAGCCCTGCTCGCATTGCGGGGCGCGAGTCGGTTTGCATAGCGGACGCTGCTTGCGTTGTGGGCGGAGGAGCGCAGCATGAGGCGATTCTTTCGGCGCGGCAAAAAAGCATCGCCAGAGACAGCGCAGCCAATCGACTTGTCTCGGGGTGCGGTCGAAGGCATCCTGCGGGCGATCGGCGTAGATGCGCAGTCGGCGCAGATGGCGGTGGCGAGCGGCTTCGGCTGGCACTTCCAGCGTGGCTCGGCGCTGATCGAGGTGTATCTGACGCCCGAAGAACAAGGCTATCTGCAAG
>DAOUJB010000450.1:0-2965 GCA_034423155.1 Anaerolineae bacterium
CACTTCGAAGCCTGTGGCTGGCGCGATGCCGAAAATGCGCTGCCCATGGAGCGCGACAGCATCTTCCGCATCTACAGCATGACCAAGCCCGTCACCTCGGTCGCGCTGATGATGCTCTATGAAGAAGGCGCATTCCAGCTCTTCGAGCCAGTCAGCCGCTACATCCCGGCTTTTGGCAACAGCAAAGTCTTGACTGGCTTTGGTTATATGGGCGCGCAATTTTCGGCGCAAAGTCCACCCATGACCATCCATCACCTGCTGACGCACACCGCTGGCTTGAGCTATGGCTTCTTCAATGACACGCCTATTGAAGACATGTACCGCGAGTCGCTGATGCGCAGCAAAGATGTCTCGCTGGAAGAGATGATATTGGGCTTGGCCGAGCTGCCGCTGCGACACCAACCCGGCGCTGGCTGGAATTACAGCTTCGCCACCGATGTCTGCGGCTATTTGGTGCAGGTGCTGGCGGATATGCCGTTCGAAGACTTTCTGGCGGAGCGCATCTTTCAGCCGCTGGGCATGGTCGATACGGCATTTCATTGTCCCGCCAACAAGCTCGACCGCTTCGCCAAACTCTACCAACATGACCTAAAGAGCGGCGGCTTCCACGAATTTGTCGGCAGCCCGCACATCCCCGCGCACGATTATACGCAGCCGGCTAAAGCGCCATCGGGCGGCGGCGGACTGGTATCGACAACCAGCGATTATTGGCAGTTCGCCAAAATGCTGCATCATGAAGGCGAGCTGGGCGATACGCGCATCATCGGGCGCAAGACGCTGGAGTATATGACGCGCAACCACATCAAGGCGGAGTTGCTGCCGCTGGAGATCGGCTTGGGCAAGATGCCCGGGCAAGGATTCGGCTTGGGCTTCAGCGTGGTGATGGATGCGGCGCAGACTGGTGTGCTCAATTCCGATGGCAATTATGGCTGGAGCGGCGCGGCGGCCACTAACTTCTGGGTCGATCCGCAAGAGCAGTTGGTTGGCATCATCATGACGCAGCTGATGGACAATATGCATCCTTTCCAGCAAGATTTTCGCGCGCTGGTTTATCAAGCGCTCGAGGAATAGCCGCGTTTGCGCTGCTGCCCGTTTTGACCGCGTCTAGCCCGGCGCAGGCAGGGCTGGTATACTGGCGCGTCCGCAATCAATCGCAGACGAATCAACCATGACGCTTCAACTTGCTGGCTTGCTGGAACTTGTGCGCGGCAGCCCCGGCTATCAACAGCTGGTCGCTGGACTGGGCAATGGCAGCGCGGGCGCAGAGATCAATGTGGTGCGTGCGGCGCGACCTTGCCTGCTGGCGGCGCTGGCCGGCGATTGGGATGGCCCGATCATCTACCTCACCACCACAGCACGCCGAGCCTACAATGTCAGCGAGCAATTGCCCATCTGGCTGACGGGAACGGGTCGCTTGCATCGCTTTGCCGAGCCATCCGCGCAATTCTATGACCACGCAGCCTGGGATGTGGGCGTCATCCGCAACCGCATCGCCGCGCTGGCCGCTTTAGCGCGCACCAGCTCGAAAACGCAGCCCGTCATCGTGGCATCGGCGCGCGCTTTGCTGCAAGCCAGCATCCCGCCCGATCAATTCCGCGACAATTCCATTACCTTGCGCGTCGGCCAGCGACACCGCATGGACGCACTGATCTCGCGCTGGCTGGGCATGGGATACGAACCGGCGACCATCGTCATGGAGCCGGGCACATTCAGTCGGCGCGGCGGCATCCTGGATATTTTCCCTCTGGCAAGCGAGCTGCCCGTGCGCGTGGATTTCTTTGATGATGAGATTGACAGCTTGCGCCATTTTGATCCGGGCGACCAGCGCAGCAATGCCAAGCTGCTTTCGGCGCGAATCGTGCCGGCGCGAGAGGCGCTGCCCGGGCAAACATCAGCAGTCGGGGCTCAGCTGCAAAGCTGGGCGAATTCGCTGACGGACGATGCCGCCGACTTTTCCAGCATCAGCGCCGATATCGAGTCGCTGGCGCAGGGCAGCACCTTCGCTTGTTTGGAGCATTACCTGCCCTACTTGTACGAATCCTCAGCTTGCTTGCTGGATCACGCGCCGGACAATTGCCTGGTGCTCATCGAGGAAGCCGACCAACTGCAGCAGGCCTGCGCAGACCTGGCCCAGGACGCCGAGCTGAACCGTGAAGATGCGCTGTCGTCTCTCCAGATCGCGCCAGGGCATCCTGCGCCATACCTGCGCTGGGACAATGTGCGCGCCAGGCTGCAAAGGCTGCCGCATTTTGCTTTGGGCAGCTTTGTCAGCGGCGATTCGCCCGCGTTGTTTGCGCCGAGCGAACGTTTCGGCGGGCAGCTGCGACTGATGCTGACGCAACTGCGTCGCTATAGCCAGCGCGGCGAGCGCATCGTCGTGCTCAGCGAGCAGGTCGAGCGGCTGGGAAATCTGTGGGTCGAGCAAGACGCATCGACATTCGTCGCCAGCGTCGCGCAGATTGAAACGCCGCCAGCGCCGGGCAGTCTGCGCTTTGTACGAGGCGCTGCGACCGAGGGTTGGACACTGCCAGGCGACGATGGCGGTCTGCGCTTCATCACCGATGCGGAGATCTTCGGCTGGGCGCGTCCCGAACCGCGCAGACGCCCCGATGCCACAGCGGCCAGTCGCAGGCGCGCGCCCGATACGCGTTATACCGACTGGCAAGAAGGCACTTATGTCGTGCATGTCGACTTTGGCATTGGACGATTCGCCGGCTTGCGGCATCGCAGCATCCGCGATACACGGCGCGAATACCTAATGGTCGAATATCAAAATGCCGACACGATTTATGTGCCCATCCACCAGGCTGACCGGCTTTCGCGTTATGTCGGCGCAGATGGCAAAGCGCCCAAGCTCAGCCAGTTGGGCAAAGCCGATCTGTGGCTGAAAGCGCGCGAAAAAGCCCGCCGCAATGCCGAAGAAGAAGCCAAGGAATTGCTGGAGATCTACAGCCGGCGCGCGGCC
>DAOUJB010000451.1:0-1695 GCA_034423155.1 Anaerolineae bacterium
CAGATGCCGCCACCGCTGACCTCATAAAATCGCGGGATCAGCGCGCCCAGGGTCGTCTTGCCGATGCCGCTCGCTCCCACCAGCGCCACATATTCGCCGGCCTCGATGCGCAAGGACAAATCGTGAAAGACCGCGCTATGCTCGTCGCTGTATCGAAAGCAGACATCGCGCAATTCCAGTTGGCAGCTGCGCGGCGTTGCGCCATTGTAGGTTTCGGCGCTTTGGATAGCCGGCTGCAGCTCAATCAAGTCCATGAAGCGCTGGAAGCCGGTGATGCCTTCTTGATACCAGCGCGCGAAATTGACCAGCCGCTGGATGGGCTCGATCAAGATGCCGACATAGAGCAAGAAAGTGATCAAATCCGCCAGATCCAGCGAAGCGCCCGTGATCGCCAGCGCGCCAAACACAACCACCACGATCAGCATCAACTGGCTGAACGCTTCCATGCCGCCATAGAACCAGCCCTCAGCTCGGTACTCCCGACGGCGGCTCTGCACAAAGCGCTCGTTGGCGAGATCAAACTTGGCTTGCTCGAGATTTTCATTGGCGAACGACTGCACCACGCGGATGCCGGCCAGGCTGTCTTCGACCTGCTCGTTGATCTCGGCGATGCGCTGTTTGCTGCGGCGCAATGCGCGGTTCATGCGGCGATTGAAATACAGCGAATACACAAACATCAGCGGCAGGAAGAGCACGACGATGACGCTCAGCGCCGGGTTGATGCTGAGCGTGATCAAAAAGACGCCGCTGAACTTGATCAGCCCGATCGCCACATCTTCCGGTCCGTGATGATACAGCTCCGACAAGGCAAAGAGATCGCTGGTGATGCGCGACATCAGCTCGCCGGTCTTGCGCTCGTCATAAAAGCTGAAAGACAGCCGCTGCAAATGAGCGAAAAGCTCGCGCCGCATATCGCTTTCCATGCGCGCGCCCATCATGTGTCCCTGATAATCGACAAAGAGATTGCACAGGGTATGCGCCGCCACCAGCGCCAGCATCAGCCCCGCCATCAGCCCGATATCGCGCAGTTGATTGGGCGTGCCCGGCGCAAGCAGATTCTGCGTGATATGCCGCACGCACAAAGGCAGCGCCAGCGTGATCACCGAGATGGCGAATGCGCACAACAAGTCCAGCGCCAGCAACCCGACATAAGGGCGATAAAAGGACAAGAACTTGATTGCGCGTCTGTTCACGCCACTCTCCAAAAAGCCAGCCACATACCAGGCAAGAGTATAGCAACTCGCCTGGCGAAGCTGGATTGGCGGTAACTGAACTCGCGCCCGAGCCAACTGCTTGACTAAATTTGTACTTCCGCTTCAATAATTTAGTAGATTTGCAGCGTTCAGCATGGTGCGGCAAATATGAGTCAGCGGGGAGTGGTGGATTTCCAGGATTTATGTACTTGGGATGCTGTTGCCGATACAACTGCCACCGATTCCAAGTATAGACAAAAGGTTCACATTTCAGGTCATGTATTGACAAAACAGCCAATATGATATAATTCATGTCAAGGTGAACCATATGGAGGTCGACATGAAGCAAGAAGTATCAAGGCGAGAGTTCTTAAAGTCGTCGACGGCATTGGCGCAAGAAGGGCTTCCATTCGAAGTCGCGCCGGAAGCGGTGAACCCGCTGGGATTGGAAGCCGGCGCAAACGTGGAGGGCGTTTTCTTTGAAGGCGGATACGGCCGGTCT
>DAOUJB010000452.1:0-1612 GCA_034423155.1 Anaerolineae bacterium
AGCGTGCTTGCGATAATTCAAGCCGACACAGAGGATCTTGCCAGGGTTGGGCACGGTCGGCGCATAGGTCAGGTCGGCTTCGTCCAGGTAGAGCGCGGCGTCGTCAGTTGCATGAACCAGCGCCTGCAAAGCCGGCAGCGCCGCCAATCCCTGGTTGTAGACGGCATCGGGCGTGGTCGGGCAATTCATGCCGCTGGCAGCGACCGCCGCAGCCACATCCAATATGCCGCGCTCGGTCTTGATGCCGAGTTTGCTGCTGCCGTCGCTGGTGAAAGTCGTGAGAATCATGATCGTCCTTTTCTAGTGTGCGTCTGGTTTCGCGCTGATTTTACCGCCATCGCGCGCGGGCGGGCAATTGCCAAACAGCGCCTCGTACCAGTCGGCTGGGCAGCTTTAGTCCCCGGACTTGTCTTCGTCTTCAAACCAATTCTCGCGTGGCTCGTCGAACTTCATCACTTTGAAGAATTCGGCATAATCGACGCCGACCAGCTTGCCGCCTTCGTGATTGCCCTGCCGCACCCACTTGCCCGCGCCGTTATCGAAATCTTCGCCCGCGCCGATCTGCGAGATATGCGCGCCCAACGCAGCCATTTTCTGCTCCAGCGCACAACTGATATCGACGAAATGCGTTGGGTTCATCGTCAGGCACATGAAAAGCTCGCCGATCTTGTGCGGTTCATAACCCTCCGCCAGCAGTTCGGGGAAGATAGGCCGGGTTTCGGCGCTGGGGAAGGCGGCGTAGAGGGTGGCTTCGCCGGCGGCGCGATGGTCGGGATGGTTGATGTAATGCTCGCGCACGAAGATGGTGGCGGGGTCTTGGCAGACGACGCGATACGCTTTGGTCTCGCGGATGATGCGCGTCAGGTCGCGGCGCAGCTCCAGCGTGGCTTGCAGCGTGCCATCGGGATAATCCAGGAAGCGCAGGTCGGTCACGCCGACTTCGGCTGCGGCTTTGATCTGCTCGGCGCGGCGTTCGTCGACCAGCTGCTGCCGGGTGATATCTGGGTCGTTGCTGCCGCTGCCGCCATCGGTGATGATGACATAAGTGACGCTGGCACCTTCATCGCGGATCCAGCGCGCCACGCTGCCGGCCACGCCAAATTCGATATCGTCGTGATGGGCGGCTGTAACCACGATGTGATAGGGCTCGTCTCGGGGCGGCACGGGCTTCAGCTGCGAATAGTCGATTGTCATGGGGAGTCCTCTGTCGCGTTGCCGGTGGCATGATAGTTGAAAACCAGGCTACAGAAAACACAGAGCTTGCGCCCTCGTCGGGCCAGGGAGGGTGTTTGGCGTCAGCGGATTCATAATTGTTGTGGTGATGTGTCGCCCGCTATAATTTCAATACAGAAACCTGCGACGATCTCACAGGTCTACAGGGGGAAATCATGCGTCAGCCAACAGTTGCCGATGCGCCAGTGAAGACCTCGCGGCACGCAATCGGCGATATCGACATCGCGTCGCTGCCCGAGGCGGACCTGCGCGAATTGTACGAGCAGATCTATGGCGAGCCCAGCGACGAGGAGATTGCGGCCGCCATTCGCCGCGCGGAAGCCGAGTACGAAGCCGGCGACTACACGCCGCCAGGTGATGACTACGACGATGACGAGCC
>DAOUJB010000453.1:0-4648 GCA_034423155.1 Anaerolineae bacterium
GACAAAATCGTCATCAAAGCCAAAGGCACGGGCCTCAAGTTCGACGACCATCCCGATATCATGCTCAAAGGCTGCTCGCCAGAATTGGTCGATGCGCTGGAAGTCGCCACGACTGACGATGGCAAGCTGGCGGTGCCGGTGGTGGCGCAGGTGCCGCCGCATTTGCTGGGCGCGGGCGCGGGCTTGGTCAGCGATGGCGGCTCGATCCACATTCAGACAGCCGACCGCGCTGCCCTGCAAGAAGCTGGCCTGCACGAGCTGCGGCTGGGCGATGTCGTGGCGCTGACCGACTATGACAGCAGTTGGAATCACGGCTATCTGCGCAATGCGGTGGGCATCGGCGTGGTCGCTCAAGGCGATAGTCCTCGCGCCGGCTATGGTCCGGGCATCACGCTGATCATGACATCGGCGGGCGGCAATATCGCGCCCATGCTTGCGCCGGGCGTCAACCTGAGCGACCTGCTGCTGTGAAAAGCTTTGCCACAGAGGCACAGGGAAAGGGGAAAAGCCTTGCCACCGAGTACGCTGAGTTTGTTGAGTGCACAGAGGCGCAGGGGAACGGGGTAAGACCGCCCGCCCTGCAGGACAGAGCGAGCGGGTGGTTTGTTGGTTACGCGTTCGTCAGCGTGATGTCGTCCGAAGTGAAGCCGGTTTCTGTGCGAGTGATGGATATTTTCGTCCAGCCGCCGTTGGCTTCGCCCGGATATCTTGCGCGGATGCGAATGCGGACTGTTTTGCCAACAGGCAGTTTCAAAGTCGCGTGCGAGTAGCCAGCTTCGCCAATATCCCAGCATAGGCTGTTGCCGTTTTCAAGGTCGCGGTGGTCGACGTAATATGAGCCTGTCTTCTGAGTTACGCCGACCTTGTAGCTTGCGAAACCGCTGTTTCTTGTAGACCAGTCGACGCGATAGCTCTTGCTGGCGGCTATCGACGATGAGGATGTCGGCTTATCCCAAAACAGACACACGAATGGGATGTCGACATTAAAGTCAGCAAGCGAGGGGGCGAAACCGAAGTTAGCGCGAGGGTTGGTGACATCTTTTGTTGAATCCGCGCTGACGATGCCGCCGCCCATGATGGACAGAAGCAAAATGAGCGCGGTTACTGCGAACAATCTGTGTTTCATGGTAATACCCTTTGCGCATGTTGCGCGTTGGTTGATAGACTGGCATTGTAGGGGGGGGGCGAGATATGAAAGGGTTAATTCATAAGAATATCAAAAATGACAAAGATGCCGTAATTGCCCTATATTGCTTGCTATCATCGCGGTCTATTGCATATCAGAGGCGTCTGTCATGATCCAGATCAACTTGTTCGGCGGGCGGCAATATCGCGCCCATGCTTGCGCCAGGCGTCAACCTGAGCGACCTGCTGCTGTGAAGCTCCCTCGTCGCTCGCATCGGCAGCCACCCTCTCAGCCTGACGAGGCGATTGAGAAGGTATTGGATCTGAGAACACAATAATGACCATCCAAATGATCCGCGTCGATGTCGACCGTCTGGATGCCTTCGTGCGCCGGGCATTCCGCGCGATGGGTTTGTCCGCTAGCGAAACCCGACATTGCGCCGACGGGCTGATGCAGAGCGAGTTGCGCTGTCTGCCCGGGCAGGGGCAGGGTGTCGCTCGTTTGACAGGGTATTATGAGCGCATCCGCAAGGGCTTGTATCGACCGGGCACGCAGATCGAAGTCGTCAAGGAATCGCCGGCGCTGGCGCTGATCGACGCGCGCATGGCGATGGGCTCGGTGGTCGGGCAAGAAGCCATGGCGCTGGCGACGCAGAAAGCCAAGGTCTGCGGCATTGGCGCGGCCTTCGTCTACAACAGTACGCATTTCGGCAGTTCTGGCTTTCATGCCCGGCGCGCCCTGGTCGATAATTGCATCGGCATCGCCATCACCAATGCCGGCGCGGAAATGGCACCCTGGGGCGGACGAGAAGCGCGCGTCGGCACCAATCCCTGGGGCTTGGCAGCGCCCAGCGGCGGCGACTTCCCGGTCGTGCTGGATATCGCGCTGACCACCGCTGGCAAAGGCATGATGCGCTGGCACGAACGCCAGGGACAATCCATCCCGCGCGATTGGGCGCTGACGCCAGACGGACACGAAACCGACCAGCCCAGCGCAGCCATGGCCGGCGCGCTGCTGGGCATCGGCGAATACAAGGGCTATGGCTTGTCGTTGTTCACCGATGTGCTGACGGGCGTCATCACGGGCGGCGGATTTGGCTTGACGCCCTTCCACGACCGCGGTATCGCCAAGCTGGATGTGGCGCATACCTTCATCGCCATTCATATCGACTTCTTTATGCCACTCGACCTTTTCAAAGCGCGCATGGCTGCCTTCATCGCCGAGATCAAAAGCAGCTCCCTGCGGCCCGGTTTCGACGAGATTCTGGTGCCCGGCGAGATCGACCATCGGCGCGAGCAAACCTACCGCCGCGATGGTGCCTTGCTCGATGCCCAGGTGCACGAGCGCCTTCGTGCGCTGGCGGAGCAGTTGGGCGTGGAGTTTGCTCTGTGACAGGCGCGCATTTATGCCCCGACCAATGACCCGCAATCGCAACGAGGTGCGTTTATGAGCCCACCCCAAACTTTGAGCCGGCCGCTGGCAAAGCGCGTTGCTGCATTGGCTGCGCTGCGCCCGCCGCCAGAATGTCCGCCAACGCCGCCACCTGTCATTGATGCCGCCGTCGACGCCCTGGCGCGCGGAGAAACCCACTACACCGACCGTCCCGGCATCCCCGAGCTGCGCAATTGGGTGGCCGACCACCTGCGCGAGCGCTGGGACCTGCAAGTGGATGCCAGCGAAGTAACCATCACCTGTGGCAGCACCGAGGCGCGCTATGTGGCTTTGACTCTGCTGACCGAGCCGGGTGGCGCGGCGCTCTGCCTGGGCGATGACACGCTGATCCGCGGTCCGCTGCAACTACTGGGCGGGCAGGTCGTCCGTGCGCCAGATGCAGACCTGCGCCTGCTCTACCTGCGCCCCGATGATGACCGCTCCGCTGTGTTGGACTGGCTGCGGCTGGCACAAGCTGCCGACTGGTGGGTCATCTGGGACAAAAGTTTTTGCGCGACCGATGACTTCCATCCGGCGCAAGATGAGCGGCTGGCGGGGCGCGTCGTGACAATCGATTCGCTTTCGCAGGGGCTGGCCGGCTGGCGGCTGGGCTGGATGGCTGGCTCGGCGGCCGCCTTGCGTCTGCGGGCGGGCAAGCAAGCCATCACCATCTGCACGACGGCTGTTTCGCAGTGGGCAGGCTTGGCTTGGCTGCGGGCTGGAGGCGGCGCATGAACCACAATCCCAGAATCCCGCAGAGCATACGAGAGCTGGCGGCTGATGGCACGCAGTTGCGTTATGCCTTGATGGAAATGGCGCGCGAACAGACTGGCGTGATTGCGTTGGGACGCGGCGATCCCGACCTGCCCACGCCACCGCATATCGTAGCCGCTGCCGAGCGGGCTCTGCGCGATGGACACACGGGCGCAACCCCTATCGCGGGCATGCCAGCCCTGCGCGAGGCGATCGCCGACCACCTGCGCGAGCAAAATGGCCTGCCAGTTGGGCCCGATAATGTCATGGTGACCACCGGCGGGCAGGAGGGGCTGTTTCTGGCTGTGCAGGCTGTCATCGATCCCGGCGACCACATCCTGGTGCCCGATCCGCGTTACAGCTCCTACGATGACGCCATCAAACGCGCCGGCGGAGTCATGCAGCTGGTGCCGACGACGCGCGAAGATGCCTTCAACCTGTCTGCCCAGGCGCTGGAAGCCGCTATCACACCAGAAACCAAAGCCTTGCTGATCGTAACGCCCAGCAATCCGACAGCCGGTATCGTCACCGAAGATCGTCTGCGCGCTATCGCCGAGCTGGCCATCCGCCACAACCTGATCGTCATCGTCGATGAGATTTATGGCAAGATCGTCTATCCGCCCTGGCGTCACTTCAGCATCGGTTCGCTGCCCGGCATGGCGTCTCGCACCATCACGCTCGATGCCTTCTCCAAAGCCTACGCGATGACCGGCTGGCGCTGTGGCTATGTGGCGGCACCGGTCGATGTCATCAATGCCATGACGCGCATCAAGCAGCTGACCACCGGTCCTGTCGCCAGCGTGTCGCAGTGGGCGGGCTTGGCTGCCATCACTGGTCCCCAAGATTGCGTGGCGGAATACCTGGGTATTTATACGCAGCGGCGGGTGGCGCTTCTGGAGGGCTTGCGGCAGATGGGATTCGCTTTTGGAGAGCCGCGGGGCGGGCTGTTTGTGTGGGCGGATTGCTCGACGACGGGCATTCACGCCGCCGAGCTGTCTTATTTGCTGTTGAAAGAAGCGCGCGTGTTGATCTTCCCGGGCACGGCGTTTGGCGAAAAGTGGCGCGATTATGTGCGCATCACCATGCTGGAAGACCTATCAACCCTGCGCGAGGCGGTCGAGCGCATGCTGCCGGTGCTGGCGCGGTATCGTGTATAGAAACTTGCGTGGGCGGCGTGCCACAGAAGAAGTGAGACCAATAAAGAAATGCAACAAGAGGAAGGAATGTCGTAGGGGCGACTCTTGAGTCGCCCACATGTACACTGTCGGCGTTGTGGGCGATACAAGTATCGCCCCTACATGTTCCAAATATGAGCGGCGTTGCTCGGTTGCGCATGAT
>DAOUJB010000454.1:0-5709 GCA_034423155.1 Anaerolineae bacterium
GGCGCCCTGAAAGACGCTTTCGAAGACTCATCTCTCCCGTACACGGTCGACGTTGTGGATTTCAACCGGATTGGAGATGCCTTCAAGCAGATCGTGGAGTTGCAGCGGACGCCATTGCCGCCAATCTCAAGGAGCTTGGTTATGGGGGGTGAGTGGCGGGAAACCAGTTTAGCTGAAGTGCTCGAACTGAAGCGAGGCTATGATCTACCGAAACGAGATCGCATACATGGATCTGTACCGGTCATCTCGTCCGCAGGAGTGACGGATTATCACACTGTGTCCAAGGCTTCCGGACCAGGAGTTGTAACTGGACGATACGGAACACTAGGTAATGTTTACTATGTAAAGGACGACTTTTGGCCGCACAACACAACACTGTATGTTTGCAACTTCAAGGGTAACGACCCTCGGTTTATCAGTTACTTTTTGCGGGGATTAGATTTCTTGTCCTATTCTGACAAGGCCGCAGTTCCTGGACTGAATCGCAATCATATGCACACGGCACGAGTTTTATTTCCTGTTGACATCAAAGAACAACGCGCCATCGCCCACATCCTCGGCACACTCGACGACAAGATCGAGCTCAACCGGCGCATGAACGAGACCTTGGAAGCCATAGCCCGCGCCCTCTTCAAATCCTGGTTCGTCGATTTCGACCCCGTCCGCGCCAAGATGGCGGGTCGCGATACGGGCTTGCCGCCGCATATCGCCGCGCTCTTTCCGGATCGCCTCGTGCCTTCGGAGTTGGGGGAGATTCCCGCGGGGTGGAAGGTTAGCAAACTTTCAGATATTGCGAATTCTCCAAGAAGAAGCATTGATCCAAATCAAATTGGAAACGACACACCATACATTGGGCTGGAACATATGCCCCGCCGCTCTATTTCTCTGGAACGATGGGACAGTTCTGAGAAGGTTTCGAGTAACAAGTCATTATTTCGAAAAGGAGAGTTCCTTTTTGGAAAGCTCAGGCCGTATTTCCACAAAGTTGGTGTCGCACCAGTGAATGGCATTTGTTCGACAGATATAGTTGTAATTGCGCCAAAATGTGAGTTTTACTCTTCGTTTGTATTGTCTTTAATCTCGTCAGACGATTTTGTTTCCTACACTGATCAGTCTTCTACCGGTACAAAAATGCCGCGAACAAGCTGGAAGACAATGTCCAGATTTCCAGTGTGCAAACCAGAAGAGACTGTATTTCAGGCATTCGAAAGAGTCATAGGATCTAATTTGAAGCGCGTCACTGAGAATGTACATGGCAATTGCACACTTGCTGCCATGCGCGACGCACTGCTGCCAAAGCTCATATCCGGCGAAATCCGCGTGAGCGACGCCGAAAGCCTTCCTTGAAAGGGCGCTATGACAGTCGTCATGATGGAAGAGAAAGATGTCGAAGCAGCCGCCCTGGCCTGGTTGGAGAGCCTGGGCTGGCGCGTTGCCTACGGTCCCGACATCGCGCCCGGCGGTCCCTTCCCCGAACGCGGCCGCTATGAAGGTGTCGTCCTTGCGCTGCGCTTGCGCGACGCCCTCGGCCGGCTAAATCCCGATCTGCCCGCCTCAGCGCTGGACGATGCTTTCCGCAAGTTGACGCGGCTTGAAGGCGCGACGCTGGAGACGCGCAATCGTCATTTTCACCGCCTGCTGGTGGATGGCGTCACGGTGGAATACCGCACTGAGGCCGGCGGCATCCGCGGCGCGCAGGCGCAGGTGATCGATTTTGAGAATCCCGCCAACAACGACTGGCTGGCGGTCAACCAGTTCACGGTGGAAGAACATGACCAGCGCCGCCGCCTCGATGTGGCGCTTTTCGTCAATGGCTTGCCGCTGGGACTGATCGAGCTTAAGAACGCGGCCGATCCGAACGCGACGATTTGGAGCGCCTGGCGGCAGTTGCAGAACTACAAGTCCGAATTGCCGACCTTGTTCGCCATGAATGCGGCGCTGATCGTTTCCGATGGCTTGCAGGCGCGGGTTGGCACACTGACGGCTGGGCGGGAATGGGTCAAAACCTGGCGTGCGTCCTCCGATGGGGCGCGACCCGGGTTGCAAGTTTTGTTGGAAAGCCTCTGCGAGCCGGCGCGTTGGCTCACGCTCTTGCGCGATTTTATCGTCTTCGAAGACGATAGCGGCGCGTTGGCGAAAAAGATGGCCGGCTACCACCAGGTGGACGCGGTAGAAATGGCGCTGCGCGAGACTCTTCGGGCGGCGGGTCTGCACGAGGCGCAGGCGGGAGAGCGGGCCGGCGGCAAAACGGGCGATGGTCGTATCGGCGTCGTTTGGCACACTCAGGGCTCGGGCAAGAGTTTGACTATGGCTTTCTACGCCGGGCGCATCATCCGCGAGCCAGCCATGCGCAATCCGACCCTGGTGCTGCTGACCGACCGCAACGATTTAGATGACCAACTCTTCGGTACTTTTTCGCGCTGCCAGGACATTCTGCGCCAGCCGCCGATGCAGGCGGAAAGCCGGGCCGACCTGCAATCTAAGCTGGCGGTGGAAGCGGGCGGCGTCGTCTTCACCACCATTCAGAAATTCTTTCCCGAGCGCAAGGGCGGCCAATATCCCTGTCTTTCGGAGCGCAGCAACATCGTGGTCATCGCCGATGAAGCTCACCGCAGCCAGTACGATTTCATCGATGGCTTCGCGCGGCACATGCGCGATGCCCTGCCCAATGCCTCCTTTATCGGCTTTACCGGCACGCCTATCGAGAAGCAGGACGCCAACACGCAGGCAGTATTCGGCGACATGATCAGCGTCTACGACATCCAGCGCTCGGTGGAGGACGGCGCTACTGTCCCCATTTATTATGAAAGTCGGCTGGCAAAACTCGATCTGGACGAGCAAGAGCGTCCCAATATCGATCCCGATTTCGAGGAAGCGACCGAGGGCGAAGAGCTGGAAAGCAAGGAAAAACTCAAGACGAAATGGGCGCAGCTTGAGGCGCTGACCGGCGCGGAAAAACGTCTGAAGCAAGTCGCGCAGGACATCGCGCGCCATTATGAAGAGCGGCTGCAATCCCTTGAAGGCAAGGCGATGATCGTCTGCATGAGCCGCCGCATCTGCGTCGACCTGTATCGCGAGCTGGTCCGTCTGCGGCCCGCTTGGGAGCGCGATGGCGAAATCAAGATCGTGATGACTGGCAACGCTAAAGATCCGGACAACTGGAAGAAGCACGTCCGCAACAAGTCGCGGCGCGAGGCGTTGGCAAAACGCTTTCGCGATCCGGCCGATTCATTCCGCATCGTGCTGGTGCGCGACATGTGGCTCACTGGTTTTGACGCGCCCAATCTGCACACTATGTATGTCGACAAGCCTATGCGCGGCCACGGCTTGATGCAGGCTATCGCCCGCGTGAATCGGGTCTTCCGTGATAAGCCGGGCGGCTTGGTAGTCGATTATCTGGGCCTTGCTCCCGAATTAAAACGCGCGCTTGCCACTTATACGGAAAGCGGCGGCAAGGGCAAGACCGCCTTAGATCAGGAAGAAGCAGTCAAGGTCATGCTGGAGAAGTATGAAATCTGTTGCGCTCTGTTCCATGGCTTCGACTGGTCTCGCTGGTCACTAAAATTGTCGTCAGATGAACGAAGGGGCATTGTGGCGGCCGCACAGGATTTCATTCTGGCGCTGGAGCGGGAAAATGGCAAAGATCGCTGCCTCAAGTCCGTGCGAGAGCTTTCCCAGGCTTTCGCCCTTTCCGTTCCGCATGAAGAGACCATGCGCATTCGTGACGACTTGGCCTTCTTTCAGCATGTACAGGCGGCGCTGGCCAGACGGGCGCCTGGAAGCGCCAAGCCTGAACATGAAATGGACCACGCGATACGTCAGATTATCTCGCGCGCAATCGCGCCTGAAGGCGTCGTCGACATATTTGCCGCGGCTGGTCTGAACAAGCCCGACGTGTCCATCCTTTCCGATGAATTCCTGGCTGAAGTACAAGGCATGCCGCATCGCAACTTGGCAGTTGAATTACTGCAAAAGCTCTTGAAGGGCGAACTAGCGACTCGGCGCCGGAAGAACCTGGTAGAGGCGCGATCTTTTCTGGAAATGCTGGAAAATACGCTGATTCGCTACCAGAACCGCGCCATTGAAGCGGCCACGGTCATCGAAGAATTAATTCAGTTGGCGCGGGAGATGCGCGAAGCCGACAGTCGCGGCGAGGAACTAGGACTGACTGACGACGAGCTCGCATTTTACGATGCGCTGGAAACCAACGACAGCGCCGTCAAAGTCCTTGGCGACGAAACGCTGCGTGACATTGCTCGTGAATTGGTTAGCACTGTCCGAACCAATGTCACCATCGACTGGACCTTGCGTGAGAACGTGCGCGCGAATCTGCGACGGCTGGTTAAGCGCATATTGCGCAAGTATGGCTATCCGCCGGACAAACAAGAAAAGGCGACTTTGACTGTGCTTGAGCAAGCGGAAACCCTGTCCGAAGGTTGGACGATGGCTTAGACACTGGCAGTCAAATACGCAGAACAAACATTTTGCGTTGAACTGCACCTGGATGCCAAACAGCACATAGCGCGGCTGCCACGAAAGTGAGGGGTCTTCCCTTGCGCGCCCGGCCTGGCAAAATTACTCGGCGGGGACAAAACGCAGAAAGGTGAACGAGATGTCAAAAAAAGCCCAGAAAGAAGCCGACAACCTGGCCGCCGTTCTGGACAAAATCCCGCAGATGTTCGGCGACCAAGCAGCGGTGGGCAAGCGCCTGCACGAGATCATCATGTCCGCCGCGCCGCAGCTCAAACCGCGCTTGTGGTATGGCATGCCCGGCTATGCGACGGCCACTTCCAAACCCGTGCTCGTCTTCATGCGCAGGGACGATTATGTGACTTTCGGCGTCACCGAGAAGGCGAGCTTCGCGCAACAGCAGGCGGCTGGCGAGGCAATGGTGGCGAACGCCTGGTACATCTTCGAGCTGGACGCGGCGACGGAAGCGGAAATAAGCGAGATCGTGCGCTGGGCGGTGGGCTAGAAGAAAAGCACCCGCGCATAGACATTGCCCCGCTTTTGCAGCAAAATGGTCGCTGTTTTGCATGCAAACGCGGAGCCAGCCATGCCTATTGCCCCCAACCTCTACGACTCGCACATGCACACGCCGCTGTGCAAGCATGCCCGCGGCAACCCGCCCGATTACGCCGCCCAGGCACAACGCGTCGGGCTGCGCGGCATCACTTTCACTTGCCACAGCCCCATGCCCTTCGGCTGGAATCCCGCGCCGCGCATGTCCATCCAGCAACTGCCGCAATATGTCGACATGGTCGCGCGCGCCCGTGATGAATATGCCGAGCGCGTCGATGTGCGCCTGGGCTTGGAATGCGATTACCTGCCCGGTTTTGAGGGCTGGCTGGACGATCTGCAGCGCCGCGCCGATTTCTCCTATCTCCTCGGCTCGGTGCATCCGCAGACGGACGAATACAGGCTGCTTTATCTGCAAGGCAAGACGCGATTGGAATACGAAGCCAGCTATTTTGACAACCTGGCGCGCGCTGCCGAATCGGGCTTGTTCGATTGTCTGAGCCACCCCGACATCGTCAAGATCGTGCATCCGCGCGAGTGGCATGTCGCGGACCACATGGACGATATCCGCCGGGCGCTGGACCGCATTGCCCGCGCTGGCACGGCGATGGAACTGAATACCAGCGGCTTGCACAAGCCCTACCGCGAGATGAACCCGGGTCCAGAAATCTTGTCCGAGATGGCGCTGCG
>DAOUJB010000455.1:0-2950 GCA_034423155.1 Anaerolineae bacterium
CTTGCACAGTCGGGTCGGGATTTAAGGGATCGAGCCAGGCCGGGGCTTGTGGCAAGCCAGCCAGCAGCGCCGCTTCGCCCAGGCTGAGCTGGTCGATATCTTTGCCGAAGAAAGTCTGCGCGGCTGTCTGGACGCCATAAGCCAGGTTGCCGTAATAGATCTCGTTGAGATACATCTCCAGGATTTCGTATTTGCTCTTGGCTTGCGTCAAGACCAGAGCCAACATGATTTCTTCCAGCTTTCGCGAGACGCTGCGTTGCAGGCGCTTCTCATAATCAAAGAAAATATTGCGCACCAACTGCTGGGTGATGGTGCTGCCGCCGGGCGAGGTATCGCGGCCAGCGCCCAGATAATTCAACGCGGCGACCATAGTGGCGGGCACATCGATGCCAATGTTATTGAAGAAACTGTCGTCTTCGATGGCGATGGTTGCGTGAATTAAAAACCGCGGGACTTGCTCGATGCCGACATGCACGCGCCGGCCCTCTTCAAAGGCTTCGAATAACTCGTCGCCATTGCGGTCGTAGAGGAAGGTGCTGGCGAAGCCGCGATAATTGTCCACTTCGGCGATGCGCGCGCTCCAGGCCGCCTCGACCTTGGGCAAAATCAGCGAGGCTGCGCCGATCGTCAGCAGGCTGAGGCCGCCACAAACGCTGAGCAGCATGCCCGCCATCAGCAGCAGGCAGCCGCGCGGCATGCCAGCAATGCGGCGGCGGCGTTTGCGTGGCGGCAGCGGGCGTGGCATTTGCGGCGCCTGGGGTGGTGGCGGAGGCGCAGGCTGTTCAGAAGCTGCCGAGCGCCGCTGTGCTGGCTGTTCAACTTCTGCTCGTGTGTTGCGCTGCTCTGCCATCGGTCTGCCCTGCCCCGCCTCGCTATTCATTCTAGCAGACACGGCGGAATGCGGACGAAGCGCGCGGTCGGACTATATGTCGCTGGCGTGGCTGTGCTAGACTAGACGCGCGCAGTTGGTGGAGGCAGCGCATGAGCAGCCCCTGGCAAGAAGCACGAGAGCCTGAAATCGCACTGAGCGTGGTCATCCCCATTTTCAACGAAGCGGGCAATATCGAGCGGCTGCACAAAGAACTGACGACAGCGCTGCGCGGCATCGGACGCGATTATGAAGTCATCGCCATCAACGACGGCAGCAGCGACAACAGCGCCGAGCTGCTCAATGCCGTGCAAATGCGAGACCAACGCTGGCACATCATCCACTTTCGGCGCAACTTCGGGCAGACAGCGGCCATGTCGGCGGGCTTTGATGCGGCGCGCGGCGAGATTGTGGTCACGATGGATGCCGACCTGCAAAACGACCCGCGGGATATCGCGCGCATCCTGGCGAAGTTCGACGAAGGCTATGACATCGTCAGCGGCTGGCGGCAAAATCGCAAAGAACCTTTGTTGCTGAGGCGGCTGCCCTCGGCGATGGCGAACCGAATCATCTCGCGCAGCACCGGCATCCGGCTGCATGATTATGGCTGCACGCTGAAAGCGTATCATTTCGATGTGGTGAAAGGCGTCCAGCTATATGGGGAGCTGCATCGATTCATCCCGGCGCTGGCCAGCCAGATGGGCGTGCGCGTGGCCGAAGTGCCAGTGGCCGACCGGGCGCGGCGCTGGGGCAACAGCAAATACGGCTTCGGGCGCACATTCAAGGTCATCCTCGATCTGATCGTCGTGGTGTTTTTGCTGGGCTATTTCAATCGACCGCTCTATGTATTTGGCGCGGCAGGATTCTTGGTTGGCGGGCTGGGCACGGCGCTGGGCGCATATTTGACCGTGTTCAAACTGCTGACAGAAAACAAAATCGGCGATCGTCCGCTTTTGCAGCTGGCGGCGCTCTTGATGGTGCTGGGCGTGCAATTCGTGAGCACGGGCATCGTCGCCGACATGATCATGCGCACTTATCACGAATCGCAGCACAAGCCCATATATCATGTGCGCGAGCGGCGCTGGTCGAAAGACGACTCTGCCGACTCCAACCATGAATCGGCCGAGGCGAGCGCGACAGGCTAGTTGGCGGCGACCGCCTCGATGAAAGCGAACAGCATGCCCGACAGCATATCGCCAGCGGACCGGGCTCAAAAATGCGTTTAGTTCGTTTCGTCCGATTCCGCGTGAACGGGGCAAGCGCAGAACTAAAACTCGCGCTCGATCATGTAATGCGCCCATTGCGAGAGCAAGTCGCGGCAGGGACCAGCGGGCAGCAAGTCCAGATGCCCCAGCGCTTCGTCTACATAGCGGCGCGCCAGATCGCGCGTATAGTCGATTGCGCCCAGCCCCCGAAACACCTGCAAAATGCCGGCGATATCGGCTGAACTGGCGGCGGGATTGCCCAAGCTGCTCAATATCCGCGCGCGCTGCTTAGCATTGGCGCGTTCGATCGCTTTTAATGTCAGCAGCGTCGACTTGCCCTCGCGGATATCCGAGCCGACTGGTTTGCCCAGTTGCCGCGCATCGCCGACGATGCCCAGGATGTCATCTTGCAGCTGGAATGCTGTGCCGCACAAGCTGCAAAAACGCGCGATGGCTTGGGCGGTCGGATGCTCGGGATCGGCATCATCCAGCGCGACAGCAGCGCCAGCGCGCCCGGCGAATTCGTAGAGGGCACCGGTTTTTTTCCACAGCATATCGACAACCAACGCCTCGTCCAGTTCGCGCGAGCTGCCGGCATATTGGACATCGAGCGTCTCGCCTTCGACCAACAGCGGCGTGATGCGGCTCGCCAGGTCATCCGCCAGTTGCAGGACAAGCTCGGCGCGGACGCCATGCTCGAGGTGAGCATCGAATAGCAGCGACCAGGACCAGGCTTGCTGCACATCGCCAGCCAACAAGGCGATAGTCGTGCCATAATGCGCGGAGTCGGCGGCGCTCCAGCCATATTCTTCATGGGCGCGTCTGGCGAAGTCCTCGTGCACGGTGGGCAGGCTGCGGCGGCGGTCATCGCGGTCGA
>DAOUJB010000456.1:0-2232 GCA_034423155.1 Anaerolineae bacterium
TTGAAGACCGCGTGCAGATCGCCAAACTGCTGGGCTTGCCGCAAGAAGCGATCAATGTCGTGCTGGTGCCCAATGGCGGCGCGTTCGGCGGCAAGGAAGACCTGAGCGTGCAGGGTCATGCGGCGCTGGCCGCCCACCTGATGGGCTTGCCGGTCAAGGTGCGGCTCACGCGCGACGAGTCCATCCTCATGCACCCCAAACGGCATCCCATCTGGATGGAATACACCATCGGCTGCGATGACGAAGGTATGCTGACTTTCTGCAAAGGGCGTTTTGTCGGCGATACCGGTGCCTATGCCTCGGTAGGCATGAAAGTGCTGGAAAGGTCGGCGGGGCATGCCACGGGCGCATACAACTTCCCAGTTACGGACATCGTGAGCACGGCGGTCTATACCAACAACCTGCCCTGCGGCGCGATGCGCGGCTTCGGCGTCAACCAAACGGCATTCGCGCTGGAAAGCTGCATCGACGACTTGTGCGAGCAAGGCGGCTTCGATCGCTGGCAGTTCCGCTATCAGAACGCGCTGGACGATGGCGATATGACCGCGACCGGACAGGTCATCGAGGCGGGCGCCGGCGCAAAAGCCACGCTGGAAGCCGTCAAGGACGAATTCCAAAGCGCCAAATTCGCCGGCATCGCCTGTGGCATCAAAAACACCGGCATCGGCAATGGCATGCCCGACTCGTCAAAGGTTACGCTGTCGGTTGTAAAAGCGCCGCCGCAGGTCAATGGCGAGCAAGCCAAGGTCATCATCGATCACGGCTGGACGGAGATGGGGCAGGGTGTGCATACCATGGCTGTGCAAGCGCTGATTACCGAAACGGGCATCGACCCGTCCATGATCGAGGTGCGCGTCGCCACCGAGTCGGAGATGATCACGGGCATGACAACCGCCTCGCGCGGGACATCGCTGGTCGGCAATGCCATCATTGACGCCTGCAAGCGCTTCAAAGCCGACCTGGAATATCACAAGCTGGAGCAGTTGGTCGGGCGGCAGTACGAGGGCGAATTCACCGTCGACTGGACGACCAAACCCGGCGCCATGGTCGAGAAAGTCTACACGCATTACAGCTACAGCTATGCCACACAACTGGTCATCCTGGACGATGATGGGCAGGTGGAGAAGATCGTCGCGGCGCACGATGCCGGGCGCATATTCAATCCCACGCTCTTCGAAGGCCAGTTGGAAGGCTCGATTCACATGGGCTTGGGCTATGCCATCAGCGAAGATTTGCCTCTGGAAGCCGGCGTTCCCAAGAGCACCATGCTGCGCAAATGCGGCATCCTGCGCGCCAGAGATATGCCCGAGATGGAAATTATCGGCGTCGAAGTGCCCGATCCGTACGGACCCTATGGCGCGAAAGGCGTCGGCGAGATCGGTCTGGTGCCAACAGCCGGCGCAGTCGCAAACGCGCTCTATCAATTTGATGGCAACCGCCGACACAAGCTGCCGATGAAGCTGCCCAGGAAGCGGCCTGTCCGCCGGCGGAATGGCGATCGATAAACCGGGATTGTCACATCACGATTGCTTGTAGGGGCGATACTCGTATCGCCCATTTTGTCACATCCGTGCGCGTGCAATCGGGGCTAGAGGAGGGGTCGTCCGCGTATGTCTATTCCGCCGTCCGCGCCACAAAGTCCAGGCGCAGTTCGACATCGTCCGTTACATTGGCGACGCCCGGCACATCGGGGATGACCAAGCCAAAATCGGCATACAGCACAGTGACCGACGCGCTGCCGCTGATCTGCGTGGGGCTGTCCAGCGTGACCTCGGCCGCGAAGCTGACGGGTTGCGTTACGCCGGTCACAGTCAGGTCGCCGCCGATATCGAAGCGGATCGTCTCGCCCACGGCGATGCTTTCGGCGGAAAAGTTGCTCAATTCGCGCGGCTCGAAGACGATGAACTCGTTTTCGTCTTGTGAGGAATAGAGGATTCTCCCGCGCAGCGCCCGGTTGCGCAGGCTGTTGTCAGTCTCCAGGGTGCGGGCATTGACCAAGATCGTGTCGATGGACGAGGCGGCGGGTTCGGCCAGCACGACAGTGATCGCGCCGCCGACTTCGCTGGTCGTGCCGATGACCGTGGTGCGCACGCCGCGCAGATCTTCTTCCAGCGTGAAACTAGCCTGACTTTCGGCAGAAACGATGTTGAACGAAAGGGGCTGGCGAGCTCGTTCGGCTTCCAGCGCCGCCCCCAATGCAGCCGGGATGATTTCGTTTGCGGCTTGAGCGAC
>DAOUJB010000457.1:0-1551 GCA_034423155.1 Anaerolineae bacterium
ATTCCTTTCAGCCCCGCCCGCGTGATCTTGCAAGATTTCACCGGCGTGCCCTCGCTGGTCGATCTGGCGGCTTTGCGCAGCGCCATGCAGCGGATGGGTGGCGACCCGCAAAAGATCAACCCGCAAGTGCCGGTCGACCTGGTCATCGACCACTCCGTGCAGGTGGATGTTTTTGGCAGCTCCGATGCCATCCAGCGCAATGCCGAGATGGAGTTCGTGCGCAACCGCGAACGCTATGAATTCCTGCACTGGGGACAAAAAGCTTTTGATAATTTGAAGGTTGTGCCGCCCGCAACCGGCATTGTGCATCAGGTCAACCTGGAATACCTGGCCAAGGTCGTGCAGCTCTACGCGGATGCGCAGGGAGATGGCTTGGTGGCGCTGCCCGATTCGCTGGTGGGCACCGACAGCCATACCACCATGATCAACGGGCTGGGCGTGCTGGGCTGGGGCGTCGGCGGGATCGAAGCCGAAGCCGCCATGCTCGGACAGCCGATATACATGCTCATGCCCGAAGTAATCGGCTTCAAGCTGGTCGGCCAGCTGCCAGAAGGCGCAACCGCCACCGATCTGGTGCTGGTGGTCACGCAGATGCTGCGCGAGAAAGGCGTGGTCGGCAAGTTCGTTGAATTCTATGGACCTGGCTTGAGCAGCATGACCTTGCCCGACCGCGCGACCATCGCCAATATGGCGCCCGAATATGGCGCGACGGTCGGTTTCTTCCCGGTCGATGACGAGACCTTAAGCTATCTGCGGCGCACGGGACGCGGCGAAGACCTGGTCAGCCTGGTGGAAGTCTATTGCAAAGAACAGGGCCTCTTCCGCAGCGACAGCCTGTCCGACCCGCTCTACAACGACAGCCTGGAGCTCGACCTGGGTACGGTCGAAGCCAGCGTGGCGGGGCCACTGCGTCCGCAAGACCGCATTCTGGTGCGCGACCTGAAACCGACTTTCAATCATGTGCTGAAAGCGCCGCTCGGTCCGCAAGGTTTCGCGCTGGACGCCGACCAATTGAATGCCAGCGGCAACTACCAGAGCAATGGCGAAAGCGCCGAATTAAAACATGGCTCGGTGGTGATCGCGGCGATCACTTCCTGCACGAATACGAGCAATCCATCGGTGATGGTGGCGGCTGGCCTGCTGGCGAAGAAAGCTGCTGAAAAAGGACTGCGTCGCAAGCCCTATGTCAAAACCAGCTTGGCGCCAGGCTCGAAAGTCGTTACGGAATACCTCGACAAAGCCGGACTGACGCCGCATTTAGAAGCGCTGGGCTTTCATACCGTGGGCTATGGCTGCACAACCTGCATCGGCAACAGCGGTCCCTTGCCCGAGCCGGTGCGCGCGGCCATTCACGAATCCGATCTGGTCGCCGCGTCGGTATTGAGCGGCAATCGCAACTTCGGCGGACGCATCGGCCCGGATGTGCGCGCCAACTTTTTGGCCTCGCCGCCGCTGGTCGTGGCTTATGCGCTGGCTGGCACTGTCGATATCGACCTGAACAGCGAACCGCTGGGACACGATGACAATGGCGAGGCGGTCTATCTGCGCGAT
>DAOUJB010000458.1:0-1961 GCA_034423155.1 Anaerolineae bacterium
AACTTCCGCGATGCCCCCGCTGGGCAGAAGATTGGCGGCGTGCCTCACAATGCCGTGCTGACGGCGCTCGCGCGGACGACCGACTGGTTCAAGGTGGATTATCATGGCGCGCAGGGCTGGATCGCCGCCAGGTATGTCGCGCCCATGGGACTTTGCGGCTAGGCGATGCGGCGGGCGCTGTTTTCGAAGAGGCGCCAAATCCGAATAGCGGACAAGCCTTATAGGGGGCGATGGTGCCGACTCGCCTGGACTAGCGTCGATTTTCCCGCCAGCGAGCGGCAAAATGCACAATCGCCAGCGCAGAAAATACGAAGAGCAGCGGATCGGTGGGCGAGCGATAACGCGTGCTGGGGTGGAAGAGCAGGTACATCAGCGTTTGGCTCAGCTGCACGGCGAGCAGCAGGCTCAATGATCGCCAGTCGCGCCGATACAACCATGCGCCCATAATCGCCAGCAGCCACAATGCGCCGAAATAGAGCAGATGGACGCCGCGACCCAGCACGGCAAACAAGCTGTCGGCCTGGTAAGCCGCATTCGCCCGCGTGACGCCGACATGCGATTCTCCGCCCGCCACGATGAGGACGCGCCCTTGTTCATCAATGGTCAGTCGCTCGCCCTGGCGCAGGTTGTTGAGCGGCGTAACTTGCGGATTCCAGTGCACCAGCAATTTCGTCAGCAGCAATTGCGGTATCTGCGCGGGATTGTCACGCAGGGTTTGCCAGCCAGCTTGGCTGAGGAAGGCGTTGCGGGCCAACGGCTTGTCCTGGGGCGGGGCAGCCGGTGGCGCGGGCAGCCATTGCACATCATATCCCGCGCGCAAAATCGCTGTCGTGTGCGGGTGATTGCCTTGATAGATATTCTCGCCGCTGTTGAGGGCGATGGGCACGAAGCCGCCATAAATCGCTGCGCCGCGCAGCAGCCAGGGCAGCACAACCAGCAGACTCGCAATCGCGACCGGCAGCATTCTCAGCAGCGCCCCGCGCCAGCCCAGCCGCAGCGCAAACCAGGGCAGCGCCAGCAGTGCCAGTGGTGGCAGCAGCGCGCGCGCCAATGCCGAGATGCCCAGCACCAAGCCCGCCGCCAGCGCGATCATCAGCGCCCCCTTGTCCCACTGCCTGCGCTCGCCCAGCAGAACCAGCAGCCACAAGAAAGCATGCAGCAGCAGGATCCACAGCGCCGTATCGTTGAGCGCCAGGTTTTGGAAGATCAGATAGGGATACAGCGCGAAGAACAAACCAGCCAGCGCGCCAACTGCTTCTCCGTGACCACCATCGGCAAGGGTAGGGTCCTGCCTCCCCCTGACTTGTCGGGGGGACCGAGGGGGGTCTTGCCTCTCCCTGACTTGTCGGGGGGACTGAGGGGGGTTACCAATCAGTCGCCGACAGATATCCGCCAGCAGCGCGATTGACAGCGTATCGAAGAGGATGTGCCACAGCGCCACCGCCAGATAACTGCGCCCGAAGACGCCATAAATCGCCGCCAGGACGAGGCTGTACAAAGGCGGCAAGCCCGCATCGGGCAGGCCAGGCGAGCGCCCATAGACGCCCGTCGCCAGCAGATTCTGCGCATATTCGTCATAGGCGACCGAGCCGTGAATCTCGCCGCCCGGCTCGCTGTAGGCAAACACATCGGGCAGCAGCAGCAACGCCGCCAGCCGCGCCAGCACAGCCACGGCAATCACCACAGCCAGCTTGTGATGATTCAGCCGATTCCACATTTTGCTTACCAAGGATTTCTCCCCTTCCCCAAAAAATCGTCAGGGAAGGGCAATGGCGGTTGAGCGGATGCCGGTTAGTAGCGTCCGCCGATCGATTCGATATCGTCCATCAGTTGGTTGAACTGGTCGATATTGAGCTGCTGCTTGGCATCGGACATGGCGACATCGGGGTTGGGATGCACCTCGACCATCAGCCCGTCTGCGCCGCTGACACGGGCGACGCGTCCCAGCGGATTTGCGATAT
>DAOUJB010000459.1:0-1919 GCA_034423155.1 Anaerolineae bacterium
AACTTCCGCGATGCCCCCGCTGGGCAGAAGATTGGCGGCGTGCCTCACAATGCCGTGCTGACGGCGCTCGCGCGGACGACCGACTGGTTCAAGGTGGATTATCATGGCGCGCAAGGCTGGATCGCCGCCAGGTATGTCGCGCCCATGGGGCTTTGCGGCTGAGTCGCCCGCTGTTTGCGAAGAGACGCCCAAATCCGAATAGCGGACAAGCCTTACAGAATTGATTCTTATTGTTGCATCGCTTTATTGGCGTTGCTGAAAAGGCGAGATGGCAGCTTATAACATCCCCGCCCCGGCCAGCGCCGCCTGAATCGCCTCCCGCTGTTGAGGCGAGCTGGCGGGCATGGGCATGCGGGGGATGCCGGCTGGTCGTCCTTGCAGTTCCAGCGCCGTCTTGACATTGGCGGGCAGGTTGTCGTCCATGATGGCGTCCCACAGCGGCAGCAGGCGGCGGTGGATATCCAGCGCGAGGGCATGATCGCCGGCTTGCGCCGCGTCCCACAGTTGCACGCACAATTCGGGCGCGGCGCTCAAAATCGCGGCGATAGCGCCATGCGCGCCCAGGGCAAAGGACGGATAGAGCAGCGCATCCACCGCCGACATGATCAAACCCGCATCGGCAGAGCGCAGCAGCAGATCGGCCAGCAGCTTCAAGTCGCCCGCGCTCTGTTTCACGCCGACCAAGCCGTCGATCTCGCGCAGCATTTTGTCCAGCAGCGCCGGCGAACAATACGACCAGGGCACGACATTGTAGACCATGACGGGCTGCGCAGCCGCTTCGGCCAGGGCCGCGAAATGTTGGAACATGGTCTCGTCGCTGGGACGGAAGAGATAATGCACCGGCGTAACCTGCAGCGCCGCCACATCCAGATCGGCCAGGGCGCGCGCTTTTTCGATCGCCTGGCGCGTGCTGTCGACGATGATGCCAGCGATGACGGGGACTCGCCCCGCGGCCGCATCAACTGCCGCGCCGACAACCTGCCGCAGTTCTGCCGTGCTCAGCGTGTGTCCCTCGCCGGTGCTGCCGCCGACCGCCAGCCCATGTACGCCGGCAACGCTCACCAGATGCTCGACTTCTGCGCGCAGGAGATTCTCGTCCAGCGATTCGTCCGCGGCGAAAGGCGTCGCCATGGGTGGCACGATGCCATAAATCTTCATGTAGTCCGCTCCTGTCTAACTAAACGCATGTTTGTCATTCAAATCTTCACCACAGAGGACACAGAGCAGGAGCTGAAGGGCGAGTCACCGCCTCGCCCCTACGCGACCCGGTGTGGGGGTTGACCTTCCCCCTGACTCGTCGGGGGGATTGAGGGGGGTTGGGCAGCGTCTGTGCCTTCGATCACCTGGTCGATGACAAAGCTAGGACGCCGGCGCGTTTCGTCCAGGTTGCGCCACAGGTATTCGCCCAGCACGCCCAGGATCAACAACTGGACGCCTGCCGCCAGCAGCGCCACCACCATCAGCGATGACCAGCCCGCCACTTCTATGCCTAGCGCCAACTGCCTATACACGATGAAGCCGGCGTAGGCCAGCCCCAGCAGGCTGAAGAGGATGCCCAGATTCGTCGCCAGCCGCACGGGAAAATGCGAAAAAGCCACAAAAGAATCGATGAAGTATTTGATCTTTTTGCGCAACGTCCACATCGACTGGCCATACTTCTGCGGGCGCGCCTGACGGTCGAAGTACAGCACAGTCGGCTCGAAGCCCAGCCACAGCAGCAAACCTGACAGGTAGGCGTTGCTCTCTTGGATATTGTTGACCAGGTCGGCGAGCTGGCGGTCGATCAGCCAAAAGTCGAAGCCGCGCCTGGGCATGGAGGCGATGGCGAAGCGGCGGAACAAGCTGTAAAAGGCATCGGCGAGCAGCGAAGTGAGGAAAGGGTCGTCCCGTTGACGCCGCGCAGCGAGGACCAGTTTGCT
>DAOUJB010000460.1:0-2481 GCA_034423155.1 Anaerolineae bacterium
CGGGGATAGGCTGATAACCCGATGTCTCTGGCGTATAGGGGTCGGTGATGACGCTGGTGCCATCGCTGGCGGTTACGATAAAGGCGGCATGCCCATACCATTTGATTTTCATATTTCAACTCCTCGGTAGATCAGCAACGCCAACAAAATATACATTTTTCTTTACCACCGAGTGCACCGAGTTCATTGAGTACACAGAGGAATTGATTTGGTGACATGCGGCGGATTTCCCGCAAACAGGCTTGCTGCGTCCTAGCGCCGGATGCAAGGGTACATCGCCCGCATTGTGAAACCATCAAGACGAGACAAAGTGTCAACTCTTCACCAGGTAACTCTCGGTGCACTCTTTTGACTCGGTGTACTCGGTGGTTACGCTTTTTCGTACCTTTCTTGGCATTCCCTGCGCGTCTCTGCGGCACATCATCCATTCAGCGCTGGTATCAATTCTTCGCTGAACAAGCCGCAGACTTCTTCGTCTGGCGTGCCAATGACATCGACCAGGAAATAATCACAGCCATGCTCGACGAAGGCTTGCATTTGCTCGGCGATCTGGGCTGGCGTGCCCACGAAGGCATTTTCGCGCGTCCATTTGTCGGCGCGGCTGAGACCTCGCGCTTCGGCTTCGGCTTCGGTTTTGCCGATGGCCACGCGCCCGAACCAGCTGCAGCGCATGGTGGCCGGGTCGCGGTTGATGGCTTCCATGTGGCGGCGCAGCACATTCAGCCGCTCGAGATAAGGAGCCAGCGGCTTGTCGGGCAGATTCCAGATATCGGCATACTTGGCTGCATGTTTCATGGTGGTATAACCGCCGCCGCCGACCAGGATGGGAATGGGCTTTTGTGGCTTGGGCTCGCACCAGGCATCGGCCAGGCGATAATGCGCGCCTTCATAAGAAATCTGCCCAGCTTCTTCCCACAGGCGGCGCAGGATGATCAACTGGTCTTCCAGCTGCTGGACGCGGATGCGCGGCTCTGGATAGGCATAATCGTAGGCGCGATATTCGTCTTCTTTCCAGCCAGCGCCGATGCCCATGATGAAGCGTCCGCCGGACAAATTTTGCAGGGTCGCGCCCATCAGCGCCAACAGAGCGGGATTGCGGTAGCTCTGCCCCAGCACGATAGGTCCAACCTCATAATCGGGGAAGCGCGCAGCCAGATAGCTGAGCACGGTCCAGGCTTCATAAGTGGGCGCGCCATCCCAAAAGAAGTGGTCGGTCATCCAGATGCTGCGGACTGCCTCGCCCAGCTTGTCCAGCGTGGCCGCCAGGTCGTCAACGAAGCGCGCATTGTCGCCGGGCGGCGGTCCTGCTGGCAAACCCAATCCAAATTCCACCATGGTGTCACTCCTCGCTGCTTTGCCACTGCCGCGCCTATTTGACCACATCAATGCACAGGATACAAAGGCGCAACCCCACTCAATCCCCCCGACTAGTCAGGGGGAAGCATTAGACCCCCCTCAATCCCCCCGACTGGTCAGGGGGAAGATCATCTCCAACCTGTTGGGGAGGGGCTGGGGGTGGGGTTGCCGCAGGGCAATCGCGTTAAACTGTTTATTTGCCACAGAGACACAGAGGCACAGAGTTTAGTTTAGTAAGGCAGAACAATTCGAAATCCTTGTTGTATTTAGGGCGAGCTGGCAGCCAATCAAAGTTAAATTGAACGCATTTCTCTGTGTCTCAGTGCCTCTGTGGCAAGTATTTGATTTATTTGGTGGCTGTCACTATGGGTTTCGTTTTGATGCGATTGCCCTGGGGGTTGCCCCCTACGCTATTCCAATTGAGTGCTGCATTTCTTTGTTGGAGCTACTTCTGCGGTTAGACTCGTTTCGCCAAAGCCAACGAGGACTCCGCCCATGCCCACGCGCCCCAACATTTTGTGGTATTGCAGCGACCAGCAGCGTTTTGACACCATCGGCGCGCTGGGCAACCCGCACATTCACACTCCCAACCTGGACCGCTTGGTCGGCGAATCGGCCGCTTTCACCCAGGCCTATTGCCAGTCGCCCATCTGCACACCCAGCCGCGCCAGCTTCTTGACAGGCATGGTTCCCAGCGCGGTCGGCGTGAACGGCAACGGCTTCCGCAGCTTCCCCGCCCATTATGCCGAGCGCTTGCTGCCGCGGCGTCTGCGCGATAGCGGCTATGACTGCGGGCTCATCGGCAAGCTGCACCTGGCCAGCGCATTCTCGCGGCGCGAAGAACGAGTCGATGACGGCTACAACTATTTCCAATACTGCCACGACCACAAATTCGGCGAGCCCGGCAACGACTATGTGGACTGGCTGAGCGCGCAGGGCATCGACCCGGACAGCATCTTGCAGCGGCGCGAGATCACCTCGCTGGACGATTATCGGCGCGCGGGGACGCAGGCCGGTTTCGGCGGTTTGCGCGTGCCCACGCCCGAAAACGACAATGTGCCGCCGCATCTGCATCAGACGCATTGGTGCACAGAAAAAGCCATCGAGTTCATCCAGCGCCAGCGC
>DAOUJB010000461.1:0-9904 GCA_034423155.1 Anaerolineae bacterium
GCAAGTCGCTGTCGGGCTGGTGCAAGCCTTGCTTGACGACTGCCAGGATTTTGACCTGGTCGCGAGTGACGGGGATGGGCGTGGTCATGGGCGGGAGTGTAGCACATTTGACCGCTGGCTATTCAAAGTTGCAGCAATTGGAAGTACTTTCGCAGGTATATTTATTGCACTTTCAGTTCATTCGGATTGCTTTAGTCGAATGGGTCATCATAATTCTCACCCCACCGCCAACTGATGCGCGGGGGTGAAAAACTGCCGGTAGGTCAGCCAGGCGGCGATCAGCCCGGTGAATGTCGCCGCGCCAATCAGCATATACATCACGATGATCTGCAACTGCACCGCCTCCAGCGGACTCGCCCCCGCCAAGATCATGCCCGTCATCGCGCCCGGCAGCTTGATTAAGCCCACCGTCTTGGTCGTATCGATGATGGGCGTCAGCGCGCTGCGGATGGTGCGTTGAAACTGCGTCAACGAGGCTTGGCGAGATGTCGCGCCCAGCGCCAGTTTGCCTTCGATCATATTGCGCTGGTCATGAAAGTCGCTGCTCAAGCGCGTGATGACCAGCGTGGCGGTCGTCATGGATGTGCCGACGATCATGCCGCCGATGGGGATGATGTCTTTGGGCACGAACTGGAAAACGCCCAGCGCCACCAACAGCGCGATCGTCAGCCCCGAGCCTATGCCGATAGCCAGAAAAGCGACCAGCACAGCATTGGGCGTCTGCTTGGCGCGCGCTCCACTCGTGCGTCCGCCGATCGTGATCATCACCAGCAGAATCGCGATGGTGAAGAGCGGGACATCCATCTCGAAGACCAGCTCCAGCACATAACCGATGGCGATCAACTGCACGAAGCTGCGCACAGTGGCGATGAGCAGGTCTTTTTCCAGGTCGGAGCTTTGCCAGCGCGAGACAGCTGCAGCCACCAGGATGAAGGCGATCGACAGAAGAACCCGCTCAATGCCATCAATCCCAGCGAATATGTCGGGCATGACGCGCTCCTTCTTCCCGAACAGCGCCGCAATGCCGCTATTCTACCCAACGCGTCCGCGAGGGCGTCTGCCAGTGCAGCTGCGGATTTTTGAACGGCACCAGCGCCATGATCACCGCTTGCACATAATAGGCTTCGCGGTCGACGGCATCATCGGTCAGCAAGCCGATAGCGCCATTGCCTTGTTTTGAATTGACGCGCCCGAAGACTCTGTCATCGGCTTCGCCCAGCTCCAGCCCGTCGCGCACCAGCTCGGCCACTTCGCGCGGCAAGAAGAAAACAGCCGTCTGCCCGCAGCCAACGCGCCCGTCCCGCCCGAGCACCTGCACCCAGGCGAAGCAACTCATGCCCAGCGGCGTCTGCTCGATGCCACCTTCGATGCCGATCCAATAATCGGATTCCGGTTGGGCGGCGCGAGCATTGGCCGCGCGATTGACCGCCCCTTGCAGTGTCTCGCGCTTGGACATGGGCTGGTCGGATACGCCCGATTCGACATCGATGCCACGAACGCTGAAGGCTTGGTCCGGGAAGACGCGCTGAAAGGCTACCAGGCTGGCGCGCTGCTTGACCGGATTTTGCGAGGCGACTGTGATTTGACGCATAGCCGTCTCATGGTAGCGCATGGCGGAGCCGGTGGCAAACGCTCTTCAGGTTCGGGCTAGCTGTCCAAGTCGCTGGCGATATACAAAGAAGGGACGGTGCTGGACCGTCCCTTGCGCCAGCTTGTGGATGCCTGCTTTATTCTGCTGCTTCCAGCGCCGCCTGCTGCTCGGCGATTTTCTCCGCACTGCAATGTCCGTTATCGAGCAATTCACGGAATTTGGCTTCGGCTTCTTTCGAGCGGGATATTTGAATCACCAAAGCGAGGGATTCCGGCGATAGCTCTTCGTCAATGTCCCAGTCTCCCATGAAGGGCAAGACCATATTGATCATCGCCGGGCTGAAGCCAAGCGACTCCAATGATTTGGCTTGATAGGCGGACGAAGTCGCTTCGTCGCCGTCTTCGACCACCATATCCGCCATGGCCAACAACTCTTCTGAAATGGTGATGCCTTGCTCCTCCGCCATATCCAGATTAACGCCGACGCCCAGATCGGTGGTGGAGATGATGCCAGTCTCGGCTATGTCGATTTCGCCGCGCAGGCGGGTAACTAGCAGCCCGCCGAGGTTCTTCGCCTCTTCGAAATAGAGGCTGAAGCCGGCGCTGATCGTCGCCCCGCGCCTGACGCTGCCCATGATCGGGTGAAAGAGCGGGATGCCATTCTCGTTGGCGACATTGGAGATGATTGGAATGCCGATGTCGGTGAGCATATCCAGCGGCAGCACAAAGGCTTCGACATCTTTGCTGGCCAGCCCCTCGGCCGCCAGACGCAGTTGCGATATGTCTGTCGCCGCGGCTGTTTCTACCGCCAAGCCCAGCGACTCGGCTATCTCGCTGATTTGATCGACGCCGTATATGCCGCTGGATTCGGAAGCGCTGAAGATGACGCCGATCTTTTCCATGTCCGGGTTTTGCATCATCAGCATGGGGAGCGCGTCGGCGTAATTCGTCTGGGCTATCGTGCCCGTCACATGGTCTGGTTTGAGGCAAGAGGCCTGAGCGATGCCAGATTCATAGGGGTGAAACACCCAGCCAAATAGCACTGCTGGCGGGTCTTCCATATCGCTGGTGGCGTTTATCGCGCTGAGCGTCATCGGCGTCGTCAGCGTGACCAGGATGTCCGCGCCTTGATCCAGCGCCCGCTCGACCACAATTGGCGCATTCGTCAGGTCGGCACCCGCGTCTCCCCAGATAATGTTGATCGCCTCGCCGGTCAATTCCTGCCGGTCATAAGCCAACTCGCGCTCTTCCGTGCTGATGAATTCCCAGGCTTGGAGCGATGTCAAGATGCTGTCTTCAATGATTTTCAGCGCGCCAGACGCGCCAGCGCGCAAGAAAGCCACGGTGGGTTTGTCAGCGTCCTGCGCGAATGCTGGTAGTGCGAGCGACAATAGGATAATGACAATTGTCACAAATTTCATAATCATGCGAATCACCTCTATTGGTCAGAGTAAACACATTCGACTCATACCTTACAATATACTTGCCGATAGTGCCACAAAATATAACGCGCATCTTTTCGATTATACGAAGTAGGGATTGTGGCGCCGAAGCCGTGTCCTCTCACAGATGCGCGGCGACGCCAACAGCCGCCGCTCTGCCAGAGGTGGCGCTTGCCTGTGCGATTCAAACTGCTACACTCGAAGCAAGTTGGCTTTTGTTCGGGGCACCAGATGCACGGCGACAGTTCCAAAGAGATCGTCATCAGCAAAGCCGAGGCGACTGACCTGGTCGATCTCGCCAAATTCATCAAACCCTTCGTCGCCAGCGGCGATCTGCTGCCGCGCACATTTGACGAACTGGAAGACTTGCTTTCGACTTCGTTCATTGCCCGGCTGGAAGGGCAGATCGTGGGTTGCGCCGCGCTGGAAATCTACAGCAAAAAGCTCTGCGAGATCCGCAGCCTGGCTGTCGCGCCATCGGCTCGCGGCTTGGGCATCGGCAAGGCTTTGGTGGCTGCCTGCGTGGAGCTGGCGATGCAGCGCGGCATATACGAAATCATGGCCATCAGCGTCGCCGAAGATTTTTTCAAATCCTGCGGTTTCGATTTCACGCTGCCCAACCTAAAAAAAGCCTTCTTTTTGCAGACGCGCGACGAAATGTAATCGCCGGCGCAGCCATTCGCCACAGGACAAAGCATGAAGATCGACGCGCTCTCCCTCTTCCCCGCGATGTTCGATTCCGTCATGAACACCAGCATGATGTGGAAAGCGCAAGAGCGGGGCTTGCTGACATTCCGCGCGCACGACATACGCGATTATGCGCTGGACAAACACCGCCAGGTCGACGATACCCCCTATGGCGGCGGCGGCGGCATGATCCTCAAGCCGGATGTGCTGGTGCGCGCGATCGAAGCGGTGTGCCCATCGACCGAAACGCCGGTCATCCTGCTCTCGCCACAGGGTCGGCTGTTGACGCATCCGGTGGCGGCAGAACTAGCGCAGCTGCCGCAGCTCGTCTTGGTCTGCGGGCATTACGAAGGTGTCGACGAGCGCGTGCGCCAGCTCGCCATCTCCGACGAAATCAGCATCGGCGACTATGTGCTGACGGGCGGCGAACTGGCTGCTTTGGTGTTGATAGACGCGGTTGTGCGGCTGATCCCCGGTGTGCTGGGCGCAGAAGGCGCGACAAGCCGCGACAGCCATGCCGATGGCTTGCTGGAAGGCGCGCATTATACACGCCCGCACGAATTTCGCGGTCTGACTGTGCCAGCCATATTGACCAGCGGTCATCATGCCGAAGTGGCGCGTTGGCGACGCCGGCAGGCTTTGTTGCGCACCTGGCAGCGCCGGCCCGAACTACTGGAAAGCGCGCATCTAAACGAAGCTGACCGCGAATGGCTGGCAGCGCTGGCGGGCAGGCAACCGAGCAACGCCGCTCAAATTCGAAACATGTAGGGTCGATACATGTATCGCCCACCATGCCGATGTTGACGATGTGGGCGACTCAAGAGTCGCCCCTACGACTTCTCTTCCTGTTGATTCAGTAATCCGCCTGGCGTCGCCTAGTTTCCCTGCAAGCCCGCTTCGTCGCCGCCAGCGAAGGCCAGGGCGCGCTTGTCGCCTGTTTCGGGGTCGAGCATCTTGTCAACGCTATCGACGCGCAGCATGCGCCCCTCTTCCAGCAACAGCACGCGGCTGCCCACGCGGCGAGCCTGCTCTATCGAATGCGATACCCAGATCATGGTCAAATTGGTCTCTCTGCGCAAGCGCATCAGCGCGTCCTCCACGCCTTTGGTCGCGATCGGGTCAAGCGCCGATGTTGGCTCGTCCAGCAGCAGCAGCGATGGCGAAAGCGCCAGCGCCCGCGCGATAGCCAAGCGTTGTTCTTGCCCGCCCGACAGCTTTGAGGCCGGCTCATCCACCAGCTCTGCCTCAAGCGATGCCTGCGCCATCAGATCCAAGACGGCTTTGCGCCCCAGCGTTTCACCGTGCAGGCGCGCGCCAAAACCGATATTCTCCGCCACGCTGCCTTCGAAGGCTGTCGACTTCTGAAAGAGCATGCCGACTTTGCGCCGCAGTTCGGTTACGGGCAGCTCGTTGATGTCGCGTCCATCCAACAGGATCGCCCCGGCTTCGATGTCGTTCAGCCGATTGATGCAGCGCAGCAGCGAGCTTTTGCCACTGCCACTGCGCCCGATGACCACCAACAGCTCGCCCTCGGCCACTTCCAGCGAGATATCGTGCAGCACCGATTTGCCGCCCCGCTTCAGCCGCAACTGGCGAATGGAGAGTTTGGACATGCGAGATCCTTACATGCTTTGCTACCGAGTACACCGAGTTAGGGAGTGCGCCGAGTGAAGCGACTCTCTGTGTCAAGCATTGTAACGCATGCGCCATTTGTGCCATTGCCCGCTCTGTGGTTAAATCGGCACATGCAGAGCACGACAGTCACATAGGGGCAAGAGCATGCAAAGCACATTGACCTGCGCCGGAGAGTCGCGCGCAGTAGAAGAGATGCTGGCGGGCACTTTCAAGCCAGCCGATACCTTCTTCCTTATCGAATGCGGCTTGGCAGACGATGGCGGCTGGGGGCACGACACGGTCAAATCCGCCGCAAAAAGGGGCGAATTCGCGGACATCCTGCGCCATTTGAGCGCCTTGCCGCGGACGAAAACCCTCTTTATCCGCCGCCCGAACCGCGCCGACAAGCATGTCTTCATCGCGCGTACCAACCAAGCGCAGCCGCAGCTTTTTCAGGCGCAGTTGACGGACTATGCCGAGTTGCTCAGCCTGGATATCGCGGGGCTGGCCGCTGGCGACGCGCCTGTGATTGCTGGCCAGTCCATGACCGAGATTGACGAGCTATATGCCATCTGCACCAATGGCCGGCACGATCCCTGCTGCGCGACATTTGGCACGCCAGTCTATCAGCAGTTGGTGGCGCATGCCGGCGAAGACCGCGTTTGGCAAACGACTCACCTGGGCGGGCATCGTTTGGCGGCGACGCTGTTGGCTTTTCCGCAAGGAGTCGCGTATGGGCAGCTCGACCCGGCCGATGCGGAAGCTGTTGTGACCAATCATCGCGCGGGTTTTCTGCTCACACACAAGTATCGCGGGCGCAGCGCGTATGCCGGGCATCGGCTGGACAATGAGTCGCACCAGGCTGTCGGCGCGGCCGAAACCCTCATCCGCGAGTTGACGCGCAAGTATCGCATTGATGACTTGCAGTTGCAGGATGTGCACATGTTGGACGATGGCGAGCGCCGCGTGAGTTTCGTCGATGTCCGCGGCACTGCCTATGCGGCGACTGTGCGCACAAGCCTGTCTAAGCCGCGATTGACTTCTTGTGGCGAGCCGCCCAAACCCATGCCCCGTCACCAAGTCTCGCTTTACGCCGCATCCTGATGCCTGCGCCGCGCGGTCCGCTGCTGGTGCGTCTGCTGCGCGCAGCCATCCTGACGCTGATCGGCTTGACATTGCTGGCTTTGCTGCTGGCGGGCGGTCTGGCGGCAGTGCAGAGCGCATTGGCCGATCGCATCGCGCCGGGCATCCGTGTGGGCGAAGTCGCGCTGGATGGGCTGACACGCGCGCAGGCGGCTGAGGCGCTGGCAAACCATTATGGCGCTGCGGAAGAAGTCCTCTACACCTTCCAACATGATGAGCGAATCTGGACGGAGCGGGCATCCAAGTTGGGTTTGCGCTTGCCGGCTGAGCAACTGGCCGAGCAGGCATTTGTCATCGGGCACGCCGACGATGCGCGGCAAAACCTGCAAGATATCGCGCGCGCCTGGCTGGATGGCATCGATCTGCCGGCACGCTATATCTTTGACGAAGCGATCGCGCTGCGATTTCTAGGTGGGCTGGCGGACGAGATCAATCGGGCGCGCCGTGATGCCAGCCTGCGCGTCGAGGGATTGCAGGTCACCATCCGTAGCGGCGAAAGCGGCCAGAAGCTGGATATCGCTGCGTCGCTGGGGCACTTGCGCGCTGCTGTCTTGGCCGGGCAGGGCGGGGCGATCCCCCTGGTCGTGCAAGAAAGCCCGCCCCGCGCCAGGAATGCGACCGAAGCGGCGAGTCGCGTCCATACTGCTTTGTCTGCGCCGCTGCAGCTCTTCGGCGCGCGAGCCAATGGCGATCCGCTGCCGCCCTGGTTGATCACGCCCGAACAGATCCGCGCTGCGCTTTCGGTAGGGCTGCAACCTGTGGATGGCGAAATGCGCTTTGCTGTGGGTGTCGACCTGAGCGCCTTCCGGCCTTATCTGAAATCGCTCGCGCCCAGCCTGGAAAGCGCGCCCCTCGACAGCCGCCTGGACTTTGACCCCGCGACAGGCCATTTGCGCGCGCTGACGCCTTCGTCCAGCGGGCGTTATCTGGATGTAGCCGAGACTCTGCGCCGCTTGGAAGCCGCTGTATTTTTGCCGGATAATCGCCGTGTCGATATGGCCTTCGTGCCGCTGCCACCGCGTTATCACGAAGCCAGCAGCGCTGCCGAACTAGGCATACGCGAGCTGGTTTCCGAAGCGACGACCTATTATTGGGGCAGCGGGCAAAATCGGCGCGACAATATCGGGCTGGGCACGAGCAAGCTGCATGGCATCGTGGTGGCGCCGGGCGAAGAATTCTCGTTTAACCAGCACCTGGGCGAAATCACTGCGGCGGCCGGCTATCAAGAAGGCAGCGTGATTCTGGGTGGCGCGACAGTCACTGGCATCGGCGGCGGCATCTGCCAGGTCAGCACCACTATGTACCGGGCGGCGTTCAGCGGCGGTTATGCCATCACCGAGCGGCACAGCCATGGCTATCGGGTGGGATATTATGAATATGCTGGCGCGGGACCGGGCTTGGACGCAGCGATCTGGCAGCCGACTGTCGACTTGCGCTTCCGCAACAACACGCCTTATCACCTGTTGATCGAAAGCGCCTTCTTGCCCGCGGACGATGCGCTGCAATTCCGCATCTATAGCACGCGACACTGGACGACCCGCATCGAGCCGCCCATCATCAGTGACATCGTGCCGCCGCCGCCAGATCTATACATCGCTGCCGACGACCTTCTGCCCGGGCAGATTCGCCAGATCGACTGGTCGGTGCCGGGCGCGGATGTGCTTGTTAATCGAAATGTCTATGATGCGGCTGGCGCGCTGGTGGAGCGAAATACCGTCTTCACGCGCTATCAAGCCTGGCAGGCGGTTTATGAAGTCGCCGCGGGAGATCCGCGCTTGCCGGCGGACGACGCTGAAGAAACTGGCGAAGACGCTGTACCGACACAACCGGCGGAATAAGCCGACGCGTTCAGCTCAGGACATGACAGCCATTCGCGCTGGCTCGACCAATCCCTTCAGAATCTTTTCCAGCGCCATGGTGTGGCTGCAGACGCCGCGCTGGGCGAAGAAAGAAGCCGTGCTCGTCCAGACGCCTTCGTCATAAGTGATGAAGTGCGTCTTGTTGTAGCCCTCGAATGTGCAAGCAAAACTGAGGATTTGGATGCGGTCGCGCTCTTGAGCATAGCGCTTGGCTTTTCGCACATCGCTGACGATATTCTGCCCGGGCGCATAGGGCAGGGGCTTCCGCTTTAACAAGGGCTTGAAGATGCTTTCCAGCGCCATGATATGCGGGCAGATGCTGTACTTCTGGAAGCCTGGACAGGTGCAGGACCAGACATCGCCATCCAACTCGATGATATAGCTGCTGTTGTTGCCATGAAAACGCAGTCTGAGGCTGTTGAAAGTGGCGCGCTCGGGCTCGCTGGCATAGGCGCTGGCTTTCTGGATTTTGTTGATCATGCTCGCGTCCATATCCATCCTCTCTACATTGACTTCTGCGCTGGCTGGAAAAGAAAAACGCGCCACAGCTTTTTCGGCTGCACCGCGCTCGGGCTGGTCGATTCGCTTGTGTACGCTTCCCACATCACGACGCGCTTCGTCCCCACTCAATTCACCTCAAGTTTAAGCGCGCTTTAAGCCTTCGTCAAATGTCAAGCTGGCGATTCTGTCTACTTTGCACAAGTGTCTGCGCTGGGGAGCATGCCCAGCGTGAGCGACTCGATGTAGATGCAATGCCGCCAGGGAATAGCGACATCGGCCTGGGAAAGCGGCTCATCGCGAAGCTCCACATCGGCACCGCGCACGATGGCAAAGGGCGTGGCTTCGTCGCGTTCGCCCATCACCACCTGCGCGCAGACCGCCAGCGCATCAGCCATGCCGATCTGGGTGACCGCCATCGGGTTGCCAAACAGGTCGCTCTTGCCACGCTCGTCGCGGATGGGCTGAAAACCGGCCATGGCGATGGCCACGCCAGTTGTGCCAAAGCGCCCGGGCATCAGCCAGCTGTCGCTGAGCAGCACGCCCAGTCGGCAGCCGGCCGCGGTTTGCAGCTGGGCGCGGATAGACTCGGCTGTGGCGAAAGGGTCGCGCGGCAGCAGCACCACCTGCCCGCTGGGGATATTCGAGCGGTCCAAGCCCGCGTTGGGCGAGATGACACCGCCTTTGGCAGTCAGCAGGAAGCCTAGTTCGATGCCGCCGAAGATGTGGTCGGCTTCTTCAATGACCAGCTGGGCGATGGTTGCGTCCATGCCAAAACGCCCAGCCAACTCATGCGCGCGCCGACCAGGCACGATATCAGTCAACCTGCGGACGCGCCCGGCTGCGATGCTGGCGTATTTGCTGGAAACAGCCACGACATCGCCATCTCGCAGCGTCTCGCCGGACCTGCGCAGGCAGCCCAGCAGTGTCGCGCACAGATCAAAAGGCTCGGTCTGCACGGGGGCGCGGATGGGGATGACGCTCAAGGGTTTGGGCATGTGCCGTATGGTAACGAAAATGCGCCGCGTGGCGTAGGGGTGAGGCGGCGACTCGCCCGATTGACCTCCTCGG
>DAOUJB010000462.1:0-7186 GCA_034423155.1 Anaerolineae bacterium
ACGCCGCTTTCGTATTTGAGGCGGCTGAAAGCGCCATCGCCCTTGATCTGGAAAGTGATATTTTTGAAGACGCTGTTGCCCTGCTCGTTGACATCCAGCAACTCGACTCGCCAGCGTTTGCTTTCGGCATAGCGCGTATACAGGCGCAGCAGGTCGCCCGCGAATATGCCCGCTTCGTCTCCGCCGGCGCCAGCGCGGATCTCGACGATGACATCCCGGCTGTCGCGCGGATCTTTGGGCAACAGCAGCAGTCGCAGCTGCTCCAGCAAATCGGCGACGCTAGCTTCGAGCGAGTCGATTTCGTCTTGCGCCAGCTCGCGCATTTCGGCATCGTCAGCCAATTGCAGCAATTCCCGCGCGCCTGCCAGTTCTTCGCTCTGGCGTTTGTAGAGGCGATAGGCATCGACGACCGCCTGCAAGCTGGCGCGTTCTTTGGCCAGCTCGGCAACCCGCTCATAGTCGCTGGCGATGGCTGGGTCGCCCATCAGCGCTTCCAGCTCCAGGTAACGGGATTCGACTTCGGCAAGTTTGTCGAGCATGGCTGTTGTTTTCGGCTAGGTGGCGCGGCACAGCGGTCGGCGTTATTATACTCTTCCAGATTGAGCCGCAAAGGGACGGCTGTATGAGCGTGGAAAATGGACGCAATCCGGGCCTGCCGCTGGATATGGGCTGGGTGCGCGCCACGACAGTCAACCGCAGCGCCACCCAGCGGCGTGTCAGCAGCCTGGTTGCGCGCCGCAGCGTGAAAAAAGCCTGGCAGGCGGCCTGGCTGCTGCGGGCTATCACCCTGATCGATTTGACCACGCTGGCTGGCGATGACACGCCGGGCAAGGTGCGGCGACTTTGTGCCAAAGCCCGTCAGCCCCTGCGCCAGGATCTGATCGACGCGCTGGAGGCGCAATCGCTGAACATCACGGTGGGCGCGGTATGCGTTTATCATGCGCGGGTCAAAGAGGCGATCGGCGCGCTGCGCGGCAGTGGCATCCCGGTGGCGGCTGTTTCGACCGGATTCCCGGCCGGGCAGAGCGCTTATGCCCAGCGCATCGAAGAGATCCATCAGTCGGTCGAGGCGGGCGCGGACGAGATCGACATCGTTATTTCGCGCGAACATGCCCTGCGCGGCGACTGGCAGCGCCTGTATGACGAAGTGCGGGAAATGCGGGCGGCCTGCGGCGATGCGCACATGAAAGCCATCCTGGCGACCGGCGAGCTGGGTCCCCTATGGACGGTTGCGCGCGCCAGCAAGGTCTGCATGATGGCCGGGGCAGATTTCATCAAGACCAGCACGGGCAAAGAGCCAGTCAACGCCACGCTGGAAGTCGGCTTGACGATGACGCGCGAGATCCGCGCATACCAACAGATGACGGGCGTACAGGTCGGATTCAAGCCAGCCGGCGGCATCCGCAGCGCCAAAGACGCCTTGAACTGGATGATCTTGATGAAAGAAGAGCTGGGCGATAACTGGTTGGACAAGCGTCTGTTTCGCTTCGGCGCATCGGGCTTGCTGAAGGATATCGAACGCCAGCTTTCTCACCATGTCAGCGGGCGCTATGCCGCGAAGCACCACATGCCGATGGCTTAGCTGTTCTGAGAATGTGCTCGCATTCGCCTGTACGCGGCTGCGTAGAGATTGTTCTGCGACCTTCCCCGTTCTTCACTGCGCAATCGTCAGTGCCAGTTTATACTTGTTGACTATTACTAACGCTGGCTGACGCGCGATCACAGATGTTGACCCTACGGCAGTCCCTGCAGATTCCTATCTTGGCGGATGCGCGCGTGGTGGCGGCGGCCAACAACCTCGAGCGCCCCGTCCGCTGGGTGCACATTGTCAATGTGCCCAACATGGCCGACTGGCTGCATGGCGGCGAGTTGGTGCTGACGACCGTGATGAACATGCCCGATGGCGCAGATGCCCAGTGCGAATTCCTGCGTCAAATGGCGGCCAAGGGCATTGTGGCCCTCGTCATCACCACGGGGCTGATGGTCGACGAAATCCCCGAACACCTGCTTGCGCTGGGTGAAGAACTGGGCTTGCCGCTGATCGAGCTGCCCTACCAGACGCGATTCGTAGACATCGCCAAGATCATCAACGAGCGCATCGCCCAAGTCAATCTGGATACCATCAGCCGCGCGCTTTCGATCCAGCAGCAGCTCTCGCGCCTGGTATTGGAGGGCGGCGGCTTTGTCGAGCTGGCGGATATGCTGGCCGGGCAGGTCGGGCATTCCATCAGCATAGAAAACGAGCGCTTCGAGGCGATCGCCAGCAAGAATATCGCCGCGGTGGATTCGGCGCGCCGCTACACAATCGAACATGGGCGCACCAATCCGCGGCTGATAGACGCGCTGGAAGACGAATACCTGCCGCGCATCCGCGAAACGCTGCGCCCGGTGCAATTGCCTGTCATGCCGGCGCTGGGTTTGGAGATGGAGCGTTTGCTGGCGCCCATCGTCGTGCACAACGAAATTTATGGCTATATGTGGATCATCGCCGATGTGCAGGCGCTGACGCCAATCGATATGATGGCGATCGAAATCGGCGCGACGGTGGCGGCGCTGCTGATGCTATATCAAGAGTCATTGGCGGCGGCCGAAGCATCGCTGAAAGGCAGCTTCGTGGCGCAGTTGATCGAGGCCACGGGCGAGCCAGCGAGCATCTTGAGCGATCAAGCGCTGCGTTATGGGGTGGATCTGCGCTTGCCCTGGCGCATGCTGCTGATTAGCCTGGGAGCGGCGCTGGCCCCGGCTGTCACCCGCGCCTATCGAGTCATCAACGCTGTCGTGGCACAGCGAGGCGCAGGAGCGGTGGCGGCGCAATTCGCCGGACAGGTGGTCATTCTGGCGCAAGAAAATGCCAGCAACCAATCGCTGGCGGCGGCGCTGCTGGAGCGATTGGAAGCGGGCGGGCGCATCGCCATCAGCTCCGGCTGCCAGGGAGCGCATCTGCTTGGCTATGCGCACCAGCAATGCACCGATACGCTGATCATCGGCGCTCGAATCCTGCCGGCGCAGCGAACCTACCGCTTCGACGCGCTTGGCTATATCCACACTTTGTACCAGGCGGGCGCGGACAGCCTGTCGCACAACGCCCAGGTGCCGCTGCTGCGCCGCTTGCAGGCAGAACAACAAGCCGACCTCTTCCATACGCTGGAAGTTTATCTGGATGCGGGCGGCAACAGCGTCCAGACCGCACAGGCGCTGTGCATCCACCGCAGCACCTTGAATTATCGACTGGCGAGGATTCGTGAAGTTTGCGGAGTGGATTTGTCGCTGCCGGGCACGCGCCTCGACTTACAAGTCGCGCTCAAGCTGATGCGACTATTTGACAAGGCGGATTGACGCGGCAAGTTCGCGTCAGGCTTGCCCGACTGTGTCGCCGGTCGCCGAGACCAGCGCCACTGCCACGGCGATAGCGTGCGATTGCGTATGGCTGAGGCTGATATCCCAAGCCGCCAGCCGCAATTCATCGGACAGTTGCCGCGCCGCCCCATGCAAGACCAGGCTGGGTCGCCGGCGCGGATTGTCGGTGCGGATTTCGATCTCGCGCCAGGCTACATCGCCGATGCCACAGCCCAGCGCCTTTGCCACCGCTTCTTTGCCAGCGAAGCGCGCAGCCAGGCGATGGGCTTTGTCTGCGCAATCTTGTCGTTCGCCAGGGGTGAAGAAGCGATTCAAGAAGCGCTCGCCGCCACGGTCGATGCCAGCAGCGATGCGCGCGCATTCGATCATATCCACGCCACAACGTATCATCGGCAGATGCCCGCCTGGCAGCTAGCGCGATGATTAATTCGCTGCGACAATGGCGCGTAGTGTACAAAGTGGGCACAACAGTTATGAACCTTCATTGTCGCTTCATGATTGCACTGTGTCTGTTCGCCTCGATGTTGGTTGGCTGTGGGGCTACCGCGGAGTCTACCCCGACACCCACGCCCATTCAACACTACCGCGTAACTTATCTCGCCAACCGTCTGCATCCCGGCTTTGAATTGGCGCTCCCGCTCGATTGGCGCTACCGAGTCACCGAAAGCGGTCTTATCCTGGCAAACGACCCGCGCGGGCTGGACACGGCCAGCAACAGCGTCGCCCTTCCCGCCGGCACCCTGGCAGCTGATCTGTCTTTGTTGCCGCCAGCCGAAATCATCACGATCGGCACGCGCAACGCCGCCGGCATCCTGGAGGCTATCGTGGGCAGATCGGCAGATGCGTCGGGCGAATCGCAATACCGCGCTGTCGAAACGCTGGAAATTGATGGGCGGGATTCGGCACAGCTCTCGGCAAGAATCGGCGTCAATGATACACTTCTGTTGGCGGTGGCACTGGAAGACCACTATCTGCTGGCGGTGATCGTCGCGTCAACGGGAACGATCCAGGCGCTGGCGGAAGACTTGAGCGAGATTTTTGCTTCTGCCCAGTTGCTGCAAGCGCAATAGAACCGCCTGACAATCAGGGGAGATCATGGCGAGTTTTCGCTTTCGCTTGCGTCAGCGCTATTGGGCATGGGCAGCGCCGAGGCAAATCCGCCGCTATTTGCGATCGGCAGCGGAGCCGCGGCTGCAGATCGGCACAGGACCCAATCCCTTGCCCGGCTGGCTGAATACCACATTGACGCCCTTTCAGCCCGGCACGATCTTCCTGGATGCCAGCCGGACTTTCCCCATACCCGCTGCCAGTTTTGCGCTCGTCTTCGGCGAGCATGTCATTGAACATCTGGAATTTCACGAAGCCGCGCTGATGCTCGCTGAGTGCTTTCGCGTGCTGCAACCTGGCGGTCGCTTGCGCTTGGCCACGCCCGACCTGGCGCAGATCATCGCGCTGTATACGCAACCAGAGGCTGCGCCGCAGCAAGCCTACATCCGCTGGATCATGGATACTTTCCGTCCCCAGATCGGCGAATTCAACCCCGCGCATGTTATCAACCAGTCATTTCATGGCTGGCGACACAAGTTCATCTATGACGCCCCGACCTTGGTGCAGGCGCTAGAAAACGCGGGATTTGTCGAGATCGAACGGCTCGAGCCGGGCGAAAGCGGCGATGAACGCCTGCGCGGCATCGAACAGCATGGCGACCTGGTGGGCAACGATGCCGCCATGCGCTATGAAACGATGGTCTACGAAGCGCGCAAGCCCTGAGCCAACCAGCAGAATTCGCAATGCCATTTGCGGGCATTTTCCGCTATGATTTACGCCTTGATGCGATAGTAGTGAGCCGAGTGGTGCGCGCCTATGCCTGTTTATACCTATCGCCGTGAGGACGGCACGACATTCGATATCCGCCAGCGCTTTGGCGATAGCCCGTTGCAAGCTTGCCCAAACACCGGGCAGGCGGTGCAGCGCGTGATCCAGCCAGCCGGAATCATCTTCAAGGGCAGCGGCTTTTATGTCAACGACAACAACAAAGCCAAGAATCCCGCCAAGCCGGCCGCCAATGGCAATGGCAAATCTGCGGATAAAGACGGAAAAACTGCCGCAAAAGCCGAAAGCAAAAGCGAGAGCAAATCGCCCAGCAAAGACAAAGCGCCCGCTGCTGCCAATTGAGGGCTGAACCGGACGAATAGGATGACCCGATGCGACTATATTTTGTGCGACATGGCATCGCCGAAGACCTGGCTAGCAGCGACTTCGCGCGCGAGTTGACGGCGCGGGGCCGACGGCGCGTCAAGACATCCGCCGCGGTCATGCAAGCGCTCGACCTGCAGCCACAGCATATCTACAGCAGTCCTCGCCTGCGCTCGCGGCAAACCGCCGACATCATCGCCGGGTCGCTGGGCAGGGAAGTGGAGCTGGCCGAGTCGGTCAACTTCGGCTTCGACCTGGCCGATGTGCGCCGCCTGAGCGCCGATTGCGGAGCCGACGCCGAGATCATGTTTGTCGGACACAATCCCGATATGAGCACCATCGTCAGTGAATTGACAGGCGTGAATGTCGAAATGAAGAAAGGCGGCCTGGCGCGCGTGGATGCTTATGCTGCCGAAGCGGACGCTGGCGAGCTGGTCTGGCTGATCGCGCCCAAGGTATTTGATGCGCTGGCAGAAAACGAGGGGACTGGCATTCCGCCTGCGCCGACGCAGAAATTGCCCGATGCAGATGCGGGCTTGCACGAGCTGATCCGCCAGCGCTGGAGCCCGGTCGGTTTTGACCGCGAGCGCCCGATCAAGCGCGGCACCCTGCTGGACATATTGGAAGCGGGTCGTTGGGCGGCATCATCCAGCAACTTGCAGCCCTGGCGTTTCATCGTGGCGCGGCGCGAAGACGAGAGCGAATTCGCCAAACTGCTATCGGTGCTGCGAGAAGGCAACATCGCCTGGGCGCAACATGCCGCCGTGCTGATGGTCGCCTGTTCTCGCAAGTTCCGCCAAGAGAATGTACCCAACCGACACGCCGGGCACGATCTGGGCTTGGCTGTGGGACAGATGGTCTTGCAAGCGCTATCGCAAGGCATCTATGTCCACCAGATGGGTGGCTTCTTCCCCGACAAAGCACGCGCGGCCTATGACATTCCCGACGACTTTGAACCCTACACCTGCATCGCCTTTGGCTATCGCGGCGAGGAGCTTGGACATCTCGCCGAAGCGCAGCGCGGACGCGATGCCTCCCCACGAGAACGCCAGCCGCTTGCCGAGATGGTCTTCAGCGGCGGCTGGGCGCAAGTGGCGGACTTCATCGGTTAGCGGGCGAAGACGAGCGCAATGGCACGCTATTTGCTCACGGGCGGCGCGGGATTTTTGGGCATCAATCTGTGCCGTCATCTGCTGACGTGCGGGCACGAAGTTGTTTCGCTGGATATCAGCGACTTTGCTTACCCCGAACGCGACCAGATCCGCGAGGTGCGCGGCGACATCCGCGATCGCGACGCTGTCGAGCAAGCCATGCCAGGCGCGGACATCGTCGTACATTGCGCGGCCGCCCTGCCCTTGTACACGCGGGAAGAGATCATGAGTACCGATGTCGATGGCACGCGTACGGTCATCGAATCGGCGCGGCAGCACGGCGTAAAGCGCTTCATTCACATTTCATCCACAGCCGTCTATGGCATCCCCGATCATCATCCGTTGCGTGAAGACGACCCGCGCATCGGCGTCGGCGCTTATGGAGAGGCGAAAATCCTGGCGGAAGATATCTGCTTCGCCGAGCGCGAGCAGGGCTTGGTCGTGCCGGTTATCCGCCCCAAGTCCTTTGTCGGTCCCGAGCG
>DAOUJB010000463.1:0-2372 GCA_034423155.1 Anaerolineae bacterium
TCCGATCCGGCGATTGCCACCAGGGGGATGCCTTTGCGGTCGGCATAGGCGATCTGCCGCCCCAGCTTGCGCGATTCCAGGTGCAGCTCGGCATTGATGCCAGCCCGGCGCAAAGCCTCGGCGATATGCAGCGATTCGCGCCGGGTGTCCGCGCCGAACACAGTCACCAGCGCCTGCACCAGCGTCCCGCCCAGCTCGGGGGGATACAAATCCAGCGCGTCCAGCAGGTCGATGATGCGCTCAATGCCAAAGGATGTGCCGGTGGTGGGCAAGCTCTGGCGACGAAACATGCCGATCAGGTTGTCGTAGCGCCCGCCGCCGGTGATGCTGCCCAGGTTGGGCTGCGAGATGATCGTTTCGAATATCGGTCCCGTGTAATAGCCTAATCCGCGCACCATGGTGAAGTCGAAGTCGTAATGCTCGGCGGGCACATCGGCTGCTGCCAGCAAATCGGCCAGTTCGCGCAAGTCGCCCAGTCCATTTTCGCCCTTGCCCAGGGCACGCTCGACCAGGTCGAGGCTGGCGACGCCCGGCGCATTGGCCTGCAGCAGGTCCATCATGCGGCTGATTGCGTCTTCGGCGATGCCCCGCGCAGCCAACTCGGCACGAACGCCATCCACGCCCAGCTTGTCGTATTTGTCGACGCTGCGATACAGGTCGGGCAGTTGGTCGGCGGGCAGACCCGAAAAAGCGCCAATGGCAGTCAGCAAACGCCGGTGGTTGATCTTGATGACAAATTGCGGAAAGCCCAGCCGGCTCAGAATCCGCTGCATCATGATGACGATTTCGGCATCGGCCATCACGCCCACCACGCCCACGATATCGGCATCGCACTGGTAGAACTCACGATAGCGTCCGCGTTGGGGTCGTTCGCCACGAAAGACCGGCGCGATGTGATAGCGCTTGAAAGGCAGGCTCAGTTGGCTTTCGTGCTGCGCCACCACGCGCGCCAGGGGCACGGTCAAATCGTAGCGCATGGCGAGCGGTTCGCTGGCGCTGCGTCCATGCTGCGCGCTGAATATCAACTGCTCGGCGTCTTCGCCATATTTGCCAAAGAGCGTCTCGCGCAGCTCCAGGATAGGCGTATCCAGCGGCTCAAACCCAAAGCGCTCGAAGATTTCGCTGATGCAGCCGATGACATAACGCCGCCGCAGCATCGCCCGCGGCAGAAAATCCCGAAAGCCTTTGGGCGCGCGCGGCTTGATAACCTTGCTCATGTTCGCTCCGCGCCTCAGCCAGACCGCGCTGCCAGCGCTTGCCGGCGCACCTCTTCAATCTGTGCATAATGCCCGACTTCGTGCGACAAGCCAAAGAGAAAGGCGGCTGGCGCATTCATGTGCCCAAAGCGGGCCGTGAAGCGCTCGGATATGACGCGCACGGTATCCAGCAGCGGCGCCTGGGGCCAAGTTTCCAGGTAGGCGTTGCGCATGCGCCGGCTCTCTTCCAGGCGTTGCCGCACTTGCGCCACCGTCTGCATGTCGCGCCAGGGCGTCTCGTAACGCGGACGTTCTGAAGCGGGCACGCCACGCGCCAACAGCGAGCTTAGCGCCGCGCCTTCTTCGCTGCTGGCCGTCACATGCGCGATCAGATGTCCGAAGTTCCAGCCGATCTCTTCTTCGCCTTCGACAGCAAAAGGATCGCTGGCATCGGGGTCTTCGGGCTCGTAGACGATATCCGCATCGGTCAAGCCGTCCAGCTGGCCGAGCAGAAAGTCAACGCTCTCGTCGCTGAGGGCGCGCAGATCTGCGGGCCCGATATTCTCGCGCGCCGCGTAATCCATGAAGCTCAGTTCGCCTTCGCGCATGGGGGTAAAGTCGATCATAAGATGTCTCCTGCGTCTGCGGATGATTGAGCTTTCATTCTACCGATGCTGGTCGATAAGACAAGCTGGCATACGGACACCCCCCTCGGTCCCCCGACAGGTCAAGGGGAGGTAAAGCACGCGCGAACTATCCCGAATCTGCTTGCTTTGGCCGCCCTCTCCGACTCGTCGAGGAGAAGCTGAGGGCGGGGCTAGAACGAGAACCATCCACCGACCTATGTGAAACCAATTAAGTATTGCGCATTTGTCGACACAGAGAACACAGCGGGTACAGAGAGCACAGAGGTATAAGTCTCTCGGTGTACTCTTTCAACTCGGTGAACTCGGTGGTTCATTTTTCCTTTCATTACTTAATTGGTCTTACTTAGTTACTTCCTACCACAGCGCGGCTTTGTGTCTTTGCGGTACTTGTGGTTAAATCTGAGTTGGGCAGAGTCTAACGCGAAAGCGCGCGCCACCATGCTGACCGATGTCGAAAAAATGCTTTTCATCTTGCTGGCGATGCTGTCTATTGGCGCGGCGGCGGCTGGCTTCCGCGAGATGTGGCAGA
>DAOUJB010000464.1:0-4307 GCA_034423155.1 Anaerolineae bacterium
GTGATGGTAGGCGTCGGCGTGTTGGTAGGCGTAATGGTGGGAGTTGCCGTTGGCGTCGGCGTATTGGTGGGTGGATCGCCATTGGTGGGTGTCAGTGTCGCGGTTGCGGTTGCTGTGTTGGTAGGCGTCGGCGTATCCGTGGCGCATGGCGAGCCGTCCATGTTGTCGGATGAGTCCTGGGTGGCGACACTCGCTGCGGCAAACTCATAAGCGCCGATATCGCACTTGCCACCGGCTGGCTGCGGACGCGGGATGCCGCGCTGGTCGCCTGGTATGCCGCTAGCAATGCAATCGGCGGCATTGATAGCTGGACTTTCGGTGGGCAGGGCGAAATAGGCGGGACTGCCGCTTGCGCTTGAGGGCAGGAGCGGGTCGGCGCTGGAGGCCGCGGTCCCGCAATTGCCCGTGCGGATCAAGTTGCCTGTATTGCCAATTTCCGCGTCTTCGGAAAGTTGGCAGTCATTGCTGCTGTTGCCGGCCAGCAGGCTGTTGCGCAGCGCCATACAATAAGGTTCGGGCGTATCCCCCGCCGTCTGGGGAGCATGAGCGTCTTCGGCAACATAGATTCCGCCTCCCCCATTAGCATTGCTGGCGGAATTGTTGGTGACGGTCAAATGCGTCAATACCGTATCGCCGCTGCCAGCGTAGATCGCGCCCCCCAGCCTGGCTCTGTTGTTATAGAAAGTGCTGTTGGCGATCCTGAGACCTCTTGCGAAAGGCGTCGTGTAGATTGCGCCTCCGTATCCATTTGTGGCAGCGCTGTTGCCAGAGAAGGCGCTGCGGCTGACCGTCAAAAAGCCGTGACTGTAGATTGCGCCGCCGCTCGCATTCCCCGCGCTGTTGCCGGTGAAGGCGCTGCGGATGACGCTCACAGTCCCCAAACTATGAATGCCGCCGCCATGACCGGTCGCAGAGACGCTGTCGCTTATCGTGCTCTCGTTGAGAATGAAGCTGCCGCCCGAGACGAAAACCGCGCCGCCGTCCGCCCCTGCTCCTTCGGTGATCGTCAGATTATTGACGGTAAAAGTGCCGCTGTATTGATAAAAAATGCGAAAAGAATCATCTCCGCTGATTGTCCAGCCGTTGCCATTGAGGGTGATGTTCGAATCAATCGCTGGCAAAGCTTCCGCGAGCGTAATCGTGCCGGCTGTCGTCGGCAGGTTGATGATGTCAGTGCCGCCAAAGCTGCCAGCCGGGCAATTGTTCTGGGGGGCGCTCTGCGGGTCGCCATTGGCGGAGTGAATGGCGTTGGCCAGGCTGCAATCCCCTGCGACATCGATTTGTGCCGCTTGAATCTGAAGCCCGGCCGACAGCAAGAAGAGCAGCCCCAGGATGGTGATTTTGACGCGGGGACGAAACTTGAAAACAGCTGCGAGCGCATCACGCGGCAGATTATTATGACACATTAGGGGGGGGGAGGGGGATTTCATTGATCTGGCGAAAGCGCCCCGAATGGTTGAGACAGTAACGAATGTGTATCACAATTATAGAGGAGAACGACAGATTTAACAATCGCTCCCAAAGCCGGGGAGTGGCGAACTTGCTGGATATGGACAACCCTCGCTCTGGGCGATGCGGATGGCGATGCGCCGTCACTGCTCTCCGCGCCTATTGCAAGGCAGTCAGAACAACCGTGCCCGGGCGAGAAATCGCGGCGCAGGTGGAACCGGCCTCGGCGTAGGATTGCAAGGGATATACAGCCGGCGGCGTTGCTGTCGTATCAATGAAGACCAATGCCCCGGGAATCTCGAAGCAAATCCGCGTGTTTTGCAGTTCCAGCATGTGCGGCGGGCAATTCGGCAGCGCCAGTTCCTGCCCGATGTAGAGCAGGTCGGACTTCAGATAGTTGTGCTTTATGAGCGCGTTCGTTGTTGTGTTATAGCGGAGGGCCAGGACAAAGAGGCTCTCGCCTCTGGCAACGCGATGGGTGCATTGCGGGTTTACGCGCCATAGTCTTGCTGCAAATCTTCCGCCTTGCAGGCCTGGGTGTTTGTCGAGGTCAAGCATGGCGAGTTCATCGACCCTGATATCAATGTTGTCCGATTGCAGAGAGATCCGTTCGCTCACCGTAAAGGCATAGGCCGGCGGCCGATCGCCATTGGTGGGTGGGTCGCCAGTGACGGACGTATCGCTATTGGTAGGCGGGTCGCCAGTGATGGATGTGTCGTTATTGTTCGGCGTGTTGTCATTGTTCGGCGAGTCGCCATTGTCTGGCGGATCCCCTCCGCTTGGTTGCGTTGCTGTCGCAGTCGGCGTAGCGGTTGCAGTGGGTGTTGTCGTCGCGGTTGCAGTGGGTGTTGCCGTGGCGGTTGCTGTCGCGGTTGCCGTAGCCGTTGCGGTTGCCGTAGCCGTCGCTGTTGGCGTTGCTGTCGCGGTCGGCGTAGCGGTTGCAGTGGATGTTGCCGTAGCAGTTGCGGTTGGCGTGTTGATGGGCGTGTTCGTTTGCGTCGGCGTATTCGTAGGCGTGCTAGTGGGCGTGTTCGTAGCTGTTGGCGTGGGCGTATTGGTCGCCGTCGTTGCTGGCAATTCATAAGCGCCGATGTCGCAATCGCCGCCTGCTGGCTGTGGACGGCTCGTGCCCGCCTGGTCGACGGTCACATCAGTCAGGCAATCGACGGCATTGATGGCCGGGCTGTTTGAAGGCAGCGCGAAATAGAGAGGGTTGCCGGTCGTGCCGGTCGGGTTGGCGGGCAAGCGCGGATTGCCGCTGGAGTAGGGCGTCCCGCAGTTGCCCGTGCCGATCAGGTTGGTGTTAATCCCGCTCGGGGTGGCGCTTTGCTGGCAGTCGCCGCCCGTGTTGCCGGACAGCAAGCTGTTCTTTATCTCGGCACTCGTTGCCGCATTGTTCACGCCGCCGCCTTGATTAGCGAGGACGGCCCTGTTGTTGACGATAGTCGCATGCAGCAGTTTGACTGTGCCGCCCCGGAAGTAGATCGCGCCGCCGCGCCTCGCGTTGTTGTCATAAAAGGTGCTGTTGACGATCGTTGTGGAAATGGAGTCGCTGCTATTGGAAATCGCGCCGCCAAAGCCTTCCCCATGGGCGCTGTTGCCGTTGAATGTGCTGCCTTGGATCGACAAGGCACCATGATTGTAGATGGCGCCGCCGTCGGCGTTGTCTGTGGTCGCATTGTTGGAAAAAGTGCTGTCGACGATGGTCGCCGACGAGCCGCCTCCGCCGACGAATATCGCCCCACCATGACCATCGGCTTTGTTGTCGGTCATCACAACATCGTCGAGTACAAGCGCGCCGGGAAACAAGCGGATCGCGCCGCCGTTTCCGACGTCTTCCTCAGCATAGGCTTTGGTCAGCGTCATATTGTTGATGGTCAATTGGCCGGAAGTCAGTAGAAAGATGCGCGTGTCGCCCTCGCCGTCGTTGTCGCTGTCGCCGCTGATGGTCCAGTCGTTGCCATTGATGGTGATGAACGAGGTGATCGTGGGCAGAGGCGCGGACAGTCTGAGCGTGCTGGTGGGCGAGGGCATGTTGATGATGTCGGCGCCGGCCTCCCCCGTGCCGTTCGACCCGTCTGCGCAGCTGCCGACGCCCGTGGTCGCGCCGTTGGCTTCTCTGATGGCTTGCGCCAAGGTGCAGTTAGGGCCGACGGTAATTGTCTCCGCCTGGACCTGAAACTGGGACAACAGCAGGACGAGCAGCGTCAAAACGGCGGCTTTGGCCCGCGAGGGCAGGGAGAGGGACATTGTCATTGATATCACCCTAAATGATTCATAAAACAACAATGCGTACCATAATATACAGAAGAACGGCAAATTTCACAATCGCTCTCATGACGCACTTGCTGGATAGGGACACTCCCTCGGTTTAGACACTCCCCCAAAGCTGTGAGAACAAACGGCGTCAGGCAAAATGATCTATACTGAACGCGAGTTGATTCAAGGACTTGCCTAATGAGCTTGATGGGCGTTGATGTCGGCACGACCGGCTGCAAGGTGGTGGCTTTTGATCATGAGGGGACTGTTCTGGCGCAAGCCGCGCGCGAATATCCCCTGCTCAGCCCGCATCCAGGCTGGTACGAGCTCGACCCCGAGCAGGTCTGGTCATTCGTTTGCGATTGCCTGCGCGAGGTCAATGCCCAGCTGGGGCGAGATCCCGTTACAGCGCTGGCGCTGTCATCACAAGGCGAAGCGATGATCCCGATCGCGCGAGATGGCAGCGTGATGGCGAACAGCCCGGTCAGCTCCGACCGCCGCAATGCCAGTCAAACCGCACTGCTGGAAGCGGCGCTGGGCGCAGAATATATCTATGCCATCACGGGCCAGCCCATGGACACGATCTACACCGTGCCCAA